>CAYPNL010000021.1:0-2444 GCA_964412045.1 uncultured Desulfobacteraceae bacterium | reverse complement strand
GGCATCCATGGTAACCACATCGCCGGGCCTTAGCTGGGTAAGGCCGTAAGGATTGCCCTTTTCTCCATTGACCAGGAACCGGGCCTTTGCCCCATCCTTACCGCCAAAGAGGCCCTCAGGGGGATAGCGAAATCTACCCGACTGTATCCCCAGATTCACCGGCGGCAGAGGGGCATACTCATCGTCCGGCACCCTGAACACGACCCTTCTGCCCAGCCCGCCCTTCATTTTCCCCGGACCGCCTGAATCAGGGAGCAGCTCCCTGCTCTCCACAATGAGGGGGGTGTCGCTTTCAAATATTTCAACCGGGGTATTGGCCCCGTTGGCGGGGAAGATATAATCATAGTAGCCGTCATTGCTAGCGCTCGCACCCATGCCGCCGCCCCTGATAATCACCGAATGCCATGGCCTCCCGTTGCTCCTCTTTCCGTAAAAGACATTCATGGTTGCAGGAGTGCCGCCGCTTCCCGCGATTACTCTCTCGGGCACGGCCTCGGCCAAAGCCCGGTAGATGATCTCGGTGAGGAAATGCCCTATCTGCATTCGAGCGGCAACGGCTACCGGGAAGGTACAGTTTACCACGCTGCCCTCGGGCGCCTTCATGGAGATAGGGGCCGCACAGCCGTCATTGTTGGGAATATCCGGATCAAAGATGCTTTTGATGGCCATGAACACATAGGCATACGTGAAGTTATAGACCACATTGCCGGCCCAGTCCACATGACCGGAAGAGCCATCGAGATCCACCGTGATGTCGCTCCCCTTTATCTCGACAGCCGCCTTTATCACCACGTCCTCTCTGCCCTCGATCTGTTCTATGATTCCCTGTGATCGGTATATGCCGTCGGGAATCTTCTCGATGGCAGCCCGTATGCTCTTCTCTGTGCGGCTGATGATCTCGTCTGCAAGGTCATCCAGGCCGTCCAGATGGTACTCATCAAGCATCTGGCATATCTGTTCCGCACACACGTGATTTGCCGCAATCTGGGAGCGGATGTCTCCGATGACCTCATCAGGTGTTCGAACATTCCACCGGATCATCTCAAGAACGGCCTCATTCAGGGCGCCGCTATCGTACAGCTTTACCAGGGGGATGAACAACCCATCCTCGTATACATCGTGGTTGTCGGATGATACCCGGCCGCCGATGTCGGAGTGGTGGAATACGCAGGCGGTAAAGGAGGTGAGCCTATCTTTGTAGAAAATAGGGCTCATAACGCACACGTCATTGAGGTGCCCTGCCAAGGCCCATGGATCATTGGTGATAAACACGTCGCCGGGCTGAAACCTGTCCGATGGCAGCTTGTTTACCATGTTCTTGATTCCAAGGGCCATGGCGCCTGACTGGCCGGGTGTCGCGAAGGTCCCCTGTGCAAGTTCCCTGCCTCTTCGGTCGGTAAACATGCAGGTATAGTCGTGGGCATCCCGAAGTAGGCTCGAAAATGCTGTTCGGGCAACGGAACCGTCAGCCTCGTCCACTATGGAGATCAATCTGCGCCAGAGTATCTCTAAGGTGATCGGATCAAATGTCTGTCCCATATGTTTGCCTCCTTTAATTCAAGATGAGATTTTATTGATAGAGTATATGGTCTCAAACATAGATTGAAAATAACATCCCGCTTATGGTCATTGCGAAGAGCCGCAGGCGATGAAGCAATCTATTGGATTTTGTTGAAAATACATAATGTCAACATCATGAGATTGCTTCGCTTCGCTCGCAATGACTTCTCTGCTGAGGCCTAAATGGCAATACCTCATCAATAGATATGATGACGATTTTTTCATAGACTGCTATTAACGCTATACCCCTTTCACCCTCAGTCTTAAGCCTTCTCCAATTCTATCCACAGAAACCCGAATTCATCCACAGAAATGGACGCATCCTCACCCGCGATGAACGTGGATTCCCTCTCCTCAATGATGGCAGGGCCTTGAAATGCCGCACCGGGAAATAGTTTATACCGGTCGTAGACCTTGTAGGGTATATACTCACCGGCGATCCCGGAGTATGCTTCGCGATGGCCCTTGAGTGCATCTTCGATGGAGTTTGCCTTTTTCTCTATCTTGGGCAACCGCAGCAGCCGTTCAGGCAGGCTGGCCCTCACCTTGAAGTTAATGAACTCCACGGGAGAGTCCGGATAGGTCCTGCCGTACAGCTTTTCATATATCTCATCAAAGCGGCCTCGAACCACCTCCCGCTTCACCTCGGCGAAGTTGTCCTCCGGAATGGGGATATTGGTTTCAGATCCCTGTCCTACAAACCGGACATCGACCGACCTCTCAAAGGTGATCTTCTCCTGAGTGCCGGATTTCATGAGCGTCTTGGCTCCCTCAGACTCCATCTCCTTGAAGATTTCTTCTATCTCACTGAAATCAGCAACCTCAAGGGCAACCTTATGGCTTCGAACCAGATCGAATGCCCTGGGGGCCGTGAAAAAGCCCAG
>CAYPNL010000020.1:0-4452 GCA_964412045.1 uncultured Desulfobacteraceae bacterium | reverse complement strand
TTTATGAAATCTCGTTCGCAGGAAGCTGATACAAGAGAATGACATTGAAAAATATTCACCTATAATCCATGGATAGGGCCTTGGATTGCCTGCGTTCATGAAAAGCACAAAGCAGCATATCTCATATAAAAGGCTCCTTCTCAAGTATTTAGTATCAAGTATCAAGCATCCAGTTTCCAGTATCCAGTTTCCAGCATCAAGTATCGAGAAACCACTTTCCAGTATCAAATTTTTAATTTCAAGTTTCAAGTATCGCATCGGGCGTGAATATCAATGCCGGAGTAAGATAAAACACCTCATAGGTACAATGAAGTGTCTCAACTAGAAAAATACGCTGAGGACTTTGTCGAACTCTATCAATCCGAGAGAGAAAAGAGAAAACAGTTGAAGGCTGTCAACCAGCAACTCATGCGGTACGCAGATGATATGAACACAAGTATCTCGGAGCTCAGGGCTGCGCATGAAGAGCTCCAGGATTCATTCCTCGACACCATTCACCGGCTCGCGCTTGCTGCCGAGTATAAAGATGAAGAGGCGGGAGCCCATATTGCACGAATGAGCTGCTACAGCGCACTCATTGCAGAAAAACTGGGCCTTTCGAAGAAAGAAGTTAAAAATATCCTCTGTGCCTCGCCCCTGCATGATCTGGGCAAAATCGGGATACCGGACAGCATCCTGTTAAAGCCCGGCAGATTGACTGACGAGGAATTCGCCATCATGAAAACCCACACCATAATAGGGGCAAACATCCTGGCGTATTCCGATGCGGAGGTCCTCCAGGTAGCAGAACAGATAGCCATTTCCCACCACGAGAAGTGGAACGGCAGGGGATATCCCCAGGGGCTCGTGGCGGATACGATTCCTCTGGTTGGCAGAATTGTGGGATTGGCAGACGTCTTCGACGCCCTTACCTCCAAGAGACCGTACAAGGACGCCTATCCCGTTGAGGCGGCAGTAAACATCATCAAAAAGGAGCTTGGCCAGAGCTTTGATCCCGGCATAGGAGAGGTATTTCTAGATTGCGTAGACGAAATCGTCGCAATCAAGGAGGAGGTGGACGAAACAGGAGTCGTGCGTGCTGCTGATTTCACCTATAGCGAGAGAGATCTCATACAACACATGTATGAGTGAGAGGATTTAGTGATAGCTTTGTTAAAACCCATGATCCTGACAAACAGCGAGATATTGGTAAAGATAGTCTACTGGGGGCCCGGTAAGAGCGGAAAGACAAGCAGTTTGGAGCACATTTATAAGAGATACAAGGATCGCATAGACACAAACATGGCTATGGTGAAAACAGTGAATGGCAAAAGACTTCTCCTTGATTTTCTCGCCATTGATGCCGGGAAAATAGAAGGCGTTGATATAAGAATTCAGCTTTTCACAGTACCGGGTGAGATCAGGCATCAGGCCACCAGGAGATTGGTGCTCAAGGGGGCGGATGGTATTGTATTTGTCGCAGACTCCATGGCGTTGAGAAGGCAGGATAATATTCATTATTTAACGGATCTTCAGGAGCATCTAACCGCACAGAAAACTGATATTTCTAAGGTTCCCCTTGTGTTCCAATATAACAAAAGAGATCTCAAAGAACAGGGTATCCCCATATTATCCGTTGAAACACTTGAAAAGGATCTCAACAGTCATATACACGCTCCTGCTTTCGAGGCAAGCGCCCTCACCGGTAAAAATATAGCGGCAACCATGAGAAAGGCAATCTCGCTAAGCTTGTCCTCCCTACACAAGGAGCTTAAATTGTCAAATGGTTACGTGGTTGAATAATTGACAAAAGAAATGGAAATCAAATCCAAGATAAAGGAAGCAGATGCCTACTATTCAATGGGATTACTGGAGGAATCTCTGGGTATCTATGAAGGGCTTCTGTCAGGCATCTCACCACGTGACCCCACTGGTATGAAGACTATAAAGGAGAAAATGCATCTTCTCAAAGAGGAAATACAGAATAACAACAAAAGCCATGCCGATGAGATATCGCCCGAAGATGCCTCTATCATCAAGAAAGCGGTCTCTGCGAAGGCGAATGTCCCGGACATACTGGACAGCGCCTCGGCTCTAAAAGAGCTGGGCCTCATGGAGGAGGCAATCTCTGAATACGGGAAACTATTCCACCTGGATTACCCAAATGAAAGAATCATTCCTGAACTAACGGAATGCCTGTTCAAGATTTACTCCCCCTTCAAGGCCATTGAGCATATCGAGAGTCTTACCCATGACCAGAACCTGAGCGAGCGGGATAAGGCCAAGATCAAATTCATGCTGGGCCTGGAGATGGAGAAGAGGGACAATAAAGTCCTGGCTCTTGAGCTCTTCAGGGCTGCTGAACGCCTTGACCCTGAGAATGTGCAGATAAGGGAAAAACTTTCTTCCTTAACCGCCAGCCCCGTTTCAGGCTCGAGATATGACTACCTCATCAACAAGGGAACAGTCGCCTCAGAGCAGCTCCGGAACGCGCTGGCACTGTCAAAAAAGGCAAAGAAAAGCGTAGAGTTTATCCTGATTGATCAGTTCAAGGTAGACAAAGATGAGGTGGGAAAATCCCTCTCATTTTTCTATAACTGCCCGTTCCTGGCCTTTGACCCGCAACTGCCCATCCCCGGCGAGCTTATAAGGAATCTGAAAAAATCCTTCCTGCTCCATGACCTATGGGTTCCTTTGAGCTGGAGCAAGAACGGAACCAACATACTCCTCGATGACCCCAGGGATCTCAGAAAAACCGACCAGATTTATGGCCTGATGAAGACCAAAAAGTTAATTATCTCCGTGGGGATCAAGGAGGATATAGAACAATTCATAGCGCACTTTTTTGATTCAAACCCGGAAGAGCCCGTTGAGGCGATGATTCAAGATTTGGACATGATCCCCGACATATCTTTTGAGGAAGAGCAGGTTGATGAGGAGCCGGCTGAGGAGGCATTGAATGAGTCCTCTAGCACAGTGGTGAGGTTGGTTGATCAGATCCTGGTTGCTGCTTACAGAAAAAATGCCTCTGATATCCATATCGAGCCTTCGCCGATTACCAGAAAGACCGGCATCCGTTTTCGAATGGATGGCGTCTGTCAAGAATATATCCAGGTCCCTAACTTCATGGCCAGGGCAATACTTTCAAGGATCAAGATCATGGCAGGCCTTGATATTGCCGAAAGACGCCTGCCCCAGGACGGCAAGATCAAATTCAGACGAAAAGGTGTTCCCTCTTTTGAACTGCGAGTCGCAACCCTTCCAACCACCGGTGGATATGAAGACGCTGTATTGAGAATCCTGGCCAAGGCCGGCGCAATGAAGCTGGAGGAGATGGGATTGAACGAACAGAATCTGGGCATCATGAAGAAGATACTCTCCAAGCCCTATGGCATGATATTGGTGGTGGGCCCCACAGGATCAGGCAAGACAACCACGCTCCACTCTGCCCTGGGCCATATCAACAAACCGGGTGTTAAAATCTGGACTGCTGAAGATCCCGTAGAGATCACCCAGCCCGGACTGAGGCAGGTAGAAGCAAGGCCGAGGATCGGGCTCGATTTTGCGAGGATCATGCGTGCTTTTCTCAGGGCCGATCCCGATGTGATTATGATCGGTGAGATGCGCGATCAGGAAACCGCCTCAATCGGGGTTGAGGCCTCGCTGACCGGGCATCTCGTGTTCTCCACCCTCCATACCAACAGCGCCCCTGAGACGGTGACCAGGCTGCTGGATATGGGGCTCAACCCTCTCAATTTCTCCGATGCGTTTCTCGGCGTGCTGGCCCAGAGGCTGGTCAGGAGATTATGCACAAAGTGCCGTCAGCACTATCATCCCTCCAGAGAGGAGTTCGAAGAGATAATCGAGGAATATGGGAGGGAACACTTCGAGACCACAGGGATAAAGTACACCCCTGAGCTCACCCTCTATCGTGTCGGCGGATGCGAGGCATGTTCCGGAACCGGCTATAAGGGGCGCATGGGAATACATGAACTGATGGAGGGTACCCCGCAGATAAAAAGACTGATAAAAAAACAGGCTTCCTCGGAAGACCTTTTTGCGCAGGCAGGAAAAGACGGGATGAGCACCTTGAAACAAGACGGCATCCGGAAGGTCTTTCAGGGATTAACCGATATAAATGAGGTGCGGAGGGTATGTATTGATTGATAATTGATGCCCGCCCTGGCACGACGACACAGGAACATAATCCTGTTTCGTAAATATTTTCGGACTCGGAGTCTGTAAATAGTCCTTGCATGCCAGGTCTGGGCCAGGGATTGACGATTGAGTATTGATGATTGGCGTTTATCAAAAAATAGTATGCCAAATTTTCAATCATCAATCATCAATCGAAAATCAACAATCTGATACGGTGGGTAACATGTCCAAAAAAGCATTGGTTATAGATAACGATTTCTTCTTCGTGGAGTTCCTTTCCGAGATACTCGAAGAGTGTGGATATGAGGTCATGAA
>CAYPNL010000019.1:0-4015 GCA_964412045.1 uncultured Desulfobacteraceae bacterium | reverse complement strand
ACCCGTCACTCCGGCGAAAGCCGGAGTCCAGAACTAGTTGAAAACACTGGATTCCGGGTCATCCACCCTCCGTAGCATAGCTACTGCGGAGGACGGGAGTCCGGCATGACGGACCCGGCATCCAGTCAAACATAACTCTTCCCTCATGGACGAAACTTTTGAATTTGAATGTCTTTTACTGTTCTGTAATGCTTATCATTGCCGGTAAGGATCGGCAGACCATACGCTACGGCTGTGGCGCCGATTAATGCGTCCGCCAATTGCAAAGAATGGCTCAAGAAATGTTGTTCAACGTAGAACATGGCTTTAGAGGATATCTCCTCAGAAATATAGAGTACTTTAGCGTCCCAGGAATGAATAAACTTGCGGAGACTATTCAATTCTTTTTTGTTTCTCATTCCCTGAACTAATTCTATATAGCTAACAACTGATATGAAAAAATGATCGGCCTTCTCAATGGCCTTATATGCTTTTTCATTTCCTTTCATGTACCAGATAAGGACATCCGTATCGATAATCATCTTAGAGCCTGCCTTTTCTCAAGTTCCTTACATATTCATCAATATCCCGAATATCTTCATAGTCTTTCCAGACACCGAATAGTTCGTCTTTTCTATTCTTTCCCTCTTCTTTCCGGTAGGGCACAAGTTTCGCACAAGGCTTGCCTCTGTAAGTGATAACGACTTCTTCTCCTCTGTTTACCGTGTTCAATAATTCACGAGATTGAAATCTTAGGTCTTTAGCTGTTGCTTTCACGATAATCTCCTCGACACATGTTTACACTTCGAATTGTATACTTCAGAAAAGAGGGTGTCAAGAATATTTTGTGGCGGTACAGATAGATATCGGCAGGCTGTCTATAAATTCACACACTGGATACCGTCATTAACATGTCGGCCGAGTGAAGCGAAGGAGAGTCAGGCCAATTGAATAGTATGACGCACTTGCCGGCTGATCTTAATGAGGGCCTTTATTCGCATTCTTATCTTTGTTAATATATTCAAGGATAGATTTCTTAAAAAGAAGAAAATCTCCCAACCTATTTTTAAAAATGCCGAATACCACTTCATCTTCTACTTTTTCATAATGGTGAATGAGTATGTTTCTGAATGAGGCCATATTTTGATAATCAGGCACTTTTTTATCGGGCAAAACACCATGTGATGCAAGAATAGAAAAGATTTCCCTATAGGTTTCAGGTTCCTTCCATCCTTGGTAAGAAATTATGTGATTGGCAATATCAAAAACAGTTTGAATAGCCAAATGAAGATATCGCTCAACAAAAGCTCGGTCCCGAATATTCTTTTTATACTTTTCCCAATTAATATCCTTTGACTGGAGAAGTTCATTTACGTATTCTTCGAGCTTTGTGATCTTCTTGAGGATGATCTCCTCATTAACCATAGATGTTAGCCCTCCTTTTCAATCTTAGATCGTTGGTATCTAAATACTCCCTGATAGAACTGGCCCTGAATTGAAATGGCAAATCACTCCCGTCGTGGTATATGAGCTTTCCATATTTATAGATTTGGTGCCGCAGAAATGGACTGCTTTTTTTCATATCTATAAGATCGACATTTTTCTTTAGCATATTTGAGATTTCAGTCTCCATATTGATTCTTGCAAAGCCATCAACATCCTTACTGAATAATACCCCCAGATCGACATCGCTTTTTGATCTTGGATGCCCCACTGCGTGGGAACCGAAAAGGTAAATCACAGAGATCTCAGGATGTGCTTTGGAAAAGTTGATTATTGTCGTTATTTGATCGCTAGCAAGCATTGCAACTGTCTTTAATTTGATAATTCCCTTTTGTACTGAGACTGTGATCGCGTAGATTTCATTTCATATTCTATCTACTTTTAGGAGCGAATACAAGGTGGGATTCAATCTAACCCATACGCCTTAATTTTTGAAATAAGCATGGGACGGCTGATCTCGAGTATCCTGGCGGCCTGAGTCCTGTTGCCGTTGGTCTTCTTCAAGGCCCGCTCTATGAGATCCTTTTCAACGATGCGGGACGCCTCTTTGATGGATGAGACGCCTTCGGACGCAAACGCTGAAGGGTACGAAAGCGCCGGCTTCACGGTCGGCGGGAGATCGGATAGCTCCAGGGTGTTGCCAGGGGCGAGGAGAATTGCCCTTTCTATAACGTTTTCAAGTTCACGCACATTGCCGGGCCAGGGGTAGGCCATAAACCGCTTTATGACCTCTGTGGAGATCCCCCGGATATCCTTGCCGAGCTTTTCATTGAAAATTTCCACGAAATGCTCGGCCAGAAGCGCTATATCCTCAAGCCTTTCCCGTAAGGGAGGCAGGTAGATATTCACCACGTTTATCCGGTAGTAGAGGTCTTCCCTGAACAATCCCTTTGTTATCTCCTCAGCCAGATTCCTGGCTGTAGCGGCAACCACCCTCACATCGATCTTCTTGACGCCGGTACCTCCCAGGGGCGTAATCTCCTCTCCCTGGAGAACCCTCAGCATTTTCACCTGAAGCGAGAGCGGGAGCTCGCCGATCTCATCCAGGAAGATGGTTCCATGGTGCGCCTCTTCAAAGCGGCCTGCTTTATCCTTTTTCGCATCGGTAAAGGCGCCCTTTTTGTAGCCGAACAACTCGCTCTCAAGAAGGGTCTCAGGGATCCCCCCGCAGTTCACGGACACAAGCGGGCCGCTGTGTCGTGCCCCGTTAAAATGGATTGCCCGTGCAACCAGCTCCTTTCCTGTGCCGCTCTCACCGGTGATGAGCACCGTGGTCTTGTAGTCCGCCACCTTTTTGATGAGATCAAACACGGACTGCATGCCCTTGCTTTTGGCCACGATGTTGCTGAAATTGTAGCTCTGCTCGATCCTCTGAATCTGGCTCCGCAGCATCAGGTTTTCTCTCTTAAGCCTCTCCCTCTCCTCTGCCTTCTTCAGGGTTAAGAGCACCTCATCGGTTTTAAACGGCTTGCTGATGTAGTCATAGGCCCCCAGGTTCATGGCCTCGATTGCGGTATCCACCGTGCCGTAAGCGGACATCATAATAACGGAAGCGTCCTTCAGCTTATTGGCCGCTGATGTCAGGAATGCCATTCCATCCATTCTGGGCATCTTGATATCGCAGAGGATGAAATCAAAGGCCTCCCCTTGTACAGCCTCCAACCCTTCCTGACCATCGCTCGCTGTTTTTACCTCATAGCCGGCCTTGCTCAGGAGCACGCTCAGCATGTGCCTCATGTTGGCTTCGTCTTCAATAATGAGGATCGTTTTTTTTGTCATCCCAAATCTCGCATGTATTGTTAGGCCACCAAGGCACAAAGGCACAAAGATTAAACAATGTAAAATTTAGATACCTGTTCATTGATCCTTTAATAACCTTTGTGTCTTGGTCAGTTAGTCCCGTATTTCATAAATACGCTAACGCTTTAAATCCCTCCCGACCTCCCTTTAAAAAAGGGAGGGGGATTCTATTATCTCCCTTTAGAAAAGGAGGAGAGGAGTTCCCCCTTTTATGAAAGAGAGAAGAAGAGTTCCCCCTTTATCAAAGGGGGTAAGGGGGATTTTTCAAGGAACTATATGGAAATCTAGTTTACAGAATACGTCACCCTATTAACGAATGTGTGTACTTAGTAACTGAAAAAAAGGGGGAGCACAACGGTCATAGTGGCGCCTTTGCCCAATTCGCTCTTGGCCTGTATATCTCCTCCCATATCTTCAACAATCCTCAGGCTCACTGAAAGCCCGAGTCCTGTCCCCTTTCCCGGTTCCTTGGTAGTGTAAAACGGATCAAAGATCCTGTGAATATCCTCATCGGGGATTCCCGGCCCATTATCGGTAAAGTGTATGTGCAGGCCATGGCCATCGTTCTTTCCTGATCGAGCAACCGGCGCCGACCGGGTTTGGATTGAAAGTGTTTTGTGAGAGGCGCCGCCCCCTGCTTGCCCGGCCTCCATAGCGTCTACCGCATTCATAACGATATTCAGGAATACCTGTTTGAGTTTGTCCGGGTCGGCAAGCACCGTATCCTGATCCG
>CAYPNL010000018.1:0-5805 GCA_964412045.1 uncultured Desulfobacteraceae bacterium | reverse complement strand
TATAGATATTAAGAGGGCCCATTACTATGTATGGTCCGATGTTCAAAGCAAGCCTTACCTTGTGGTTCTTGACGGGGATATAAAATATTATGAGGTCAGCAGTGTGAGCGGCAGTGGCTCTGATCAGCAGGTTACAGGATTGCTGCCGACAACCTCGCCTCCTTCCGATGTCCAGTTAAAGGAACCAAACGAAACCTATACAAAGGCGCGACAGAACTTCGCAAACTGGTACTCCTTCTACCGGAGGCGCGAACTCACTGCCACGGCCTCCATATCCAAGGTGATCGCGAGCATGCAGGGTGTGAACATGGGCATCCGCAGCATTAATGGAAGGGTGGTGGAACCTGTTCGCAAGATTAAGATAGGGGGCGTGGATGAAACAGACGCACTCTTGAACAAGTTGTATAATCTCATACTTAAAGCTGAGGGCACCCCCTTGAGAAACGGGCTAAAGTATGTGGGGCAGTACTTCCACCAAGATGACGGGGTGAACCCCACAGGGCTCGGCGCCTCACCGTATGCGAGTGCTGCAGACGGCGGCGCGTGTCAACAGGCCTTTGCCATTGTCATGACCGACGGGTATTACACTGGTACGAGTCCCAGTGTCGGAAACCAGGATCAACATCAGGGTACCCCTTACGCTGATTCATATTCCGATACCCTGGCAGATGTTGCTATGAAGTACTATAAAGAAGACCTCTCCTCAGGCCTTGAGGATTTAGTGCCCACCACCGATTTGGATGACAACAATAAACAGCACATGGTCACCTATTCAGTATCCTTTGGTGTGACCGGCACACTCGACCCGGATGACTATGATGTGTTGGATGGGCCTTTTCCCACATGGCCTAACCCCAATGACGGGGATCAGGAAAAGATCGATGACCTGTGGCATGCTTCCGTGAACGGGAGGGGGACCTTTTTGAGCGCCTCCAGGCCGGATGAGCTGGTGAACTCCCTTATCTCTATCATGCAGAACATAGAATCGAGGATCGCATCCGCATCGGCGGTGTCCGTGAACGGGGATGAGCTCTACGAGCAGCTCGGTGAGGATATCCTCATGTTCCAGGCGAGCTACAACAGCGACGGCTGGACAGGGGATGTGAAGGCCTACGGCATCGATACCGGAACCGGCAAGGTAATCACCACCTCGTATGAGTGGTCGGCACAAAAGGAGCTCGAAACCGTGAGCTGGGGGCATCCGGGGAGGACTATAGCAACGTACAACGGCAGCTCAGGGATTCCGTTCCAATACGGGAAACTTTCATCAACCCAGCAGGGCCAGCTCAGTGCCGATCCAGCCACTGCCGAGAACATTATGAACTACCTCAGGGGCGATAGAAGCAATGAGGAAGCGAACGGCGGTTCCTTCAGGAACCGGTACTGGCGGCTGGGGGATCTGGTTCACTCATCACCCGTGTTCAATAACGATATCCTCTATACCGGCGGGAATGACGGGATGCTTCACGCCTTCGATGCCGACAATGGCACGGAACTCTTTGCCTATGTGCCCAACCTGGTGTTTGAGAACCTTTACAAGCTCGCTGATCCCATGTACGCGCATCAGTATTACGTGGACCTCACCCCAACGGTGAAGGAGATACCATCGCTGAATAAAACCATACTGGTTGGTGGACTTGGGAAAGGGGGCAAGGGCTACTACGCTCTTGATGTGACAACAGCCACCTCTATTATTTCAGAGAGCGGGGTGGACCCTTACGGACTGGAATCGAGGGTTCTGTGGGAGTATGGGAATGACGATGATCTGGGCTATACCTTCAGCAAGCCCGTGATCGTCGATTCTTATGATCCAGTCGGGCATGTGGTGATCTTCGGAAACGGATACAGCAGCGTCAATGAGCATGCAATACTCTACGTGCTCGACCCCATGAGCGGGGCTCTAATCAGGAAGATAGACACCGGCGTGGGCTCCTGCAACGGGCTTTCAAGCCCTGTGGCAATCGATGTGAATATGGATCGAAAGGTGGACTACGTGTATGCAGGGGATCTCAAGGGGAACCTCTGGAAATTCGATTTCACTGCCGAAAACTCCAGCTCCTGGGATGTGGCCTATAAGGACGGCAGCACGCCCAAGCCCGTATTTCAGGCAAAGGATGACAATGGCAATGAACAGCCCATCACCGTAAAGCCCGATGTCATGCGGCACTGCGCGAAAGACGGCTACATCGTGCTCTTTGCCACCGGTTCCTATCTGGGAGAAACCGACGTCGACGATACCGCTACCCAGACCATCTACGGGATATGGGATTATGGCGATGATGACGACGACACCGCATACCTGGGGAGCTTCGAGAGGGGCTCCACTCCCGAGCTCTCAAACCAGCCGAATACGGTGACTATGCTTGAGCAGACCGAGGTTTTCTACGGGTCCTATAGCGGTCAAATGCTCAGGGTCCTGAGCGATAACGAGGCTGATTGGGGAGAGGTAGAATCTCCCACTGTCCATGCAGGATGGTACTTTGATCTCCCGATCAGCAGGGAGAGGGTGGTCGTTGACGTGATGATCAGGGATGAAAAAGCGGTTGTCGTAAGCTACTATCCTGAAACCGCGCCATGCGGCTCAGGCGGCTACAGCATCGTTCATGAGATCGACGCCTGCACCGGTTCGCGCCTAAAAAAGCCCCAGTTCGATATCAACGAGGACATGGTGATTGATGAACAGGACCTGATAACTATAGGAACAGACGCTGAAGGCAACCCCATCATGGTTCCCCCAAGCGGTATCGGAAAACCGGGAAGGCTCCAGCCGCCCGCAATCTTGAGGATGGGTAAGACCGAGATGAAATATTTTAGTTCTTCATCCGGAACGATTGCAACGGTATTGGAGAAGGCGGTAAGGCTTGGCATCACCAGTTGGAGGGAATACTCGCAGTAGGCGCTGAGGTTATTGAAGGAGAAAAGGAGAATGGCAAAATGAGGCATGCAAAGATAGAGCGAATTACATGTATAATTTTAGGCGTTTTACTCATTGTCGGTGTTGCCTTTCCTTTAGGTACTAGCTATGCGCAAAGAAAGGTTAAAGGAGAATGGATTCTTCCCAAACACTATCCTGATGGCTTTGATGGTATGGGCTCTATGGACAGGATAACCCAAGCTACAATCGTCATCGATGATTGTAGCTACGGCTTTTCCCCTTTTGTGCAATTCTCAACGCCGACGAGAGAGCGTGCATTCAGATCCCAGTTTCATCCAGGGGACCTGGTGGGGTATATCGTAAATGATAAGAAACAGATCGAGGCGCTCTACCTGCTTCAGAAGTGATGGAAAACGAAAAAGGAGTGCGGAGGTATTTCCGCACTCCTTTTTCGTTTTCCTATAGTTATCTTCACGTTCCTCTCCCCTTCCGGGGAGAGGGGATAGAAAAAAGTCACCGTTCTCATGTTGATGTTTCGCAAATCCTCATGACCACTTCTTGCTTACCTCATCCCATGAAAATAGTCCCCTCTCCACCCTGCGGGGCGGAAGGGTGAGGGGGTCTGCTAATGCAAAAGAGAAATCCCCCTCGATCCCCCTTGACAAAGGGGAAGAATGTTTGAGGCGATGCGGTGATGTTCCCTTTTTCAAAAAGGGAACATCACCGCATAACCCCCTTTGAAAAGGAAAACATCACCTCCTCATCCCCCTTTTTGAAAAAGAGAATCTCACCTCCCCTCCCCCTTTGAAAAAGGGGGGTTTGGGGGGATTTAAATGAGCGCTTATGCCGCATGGAAAGAGAGGGCCTGCCCTGTTAAATGCCGCCTCTGTGCCCCCTGTGGGGGGAGAGGGCAAGGGTGAGGGGGTAGTATTATCTGATCGGGCTCCCTGGTTTGCTCCTTTTATCAGGCTGTAGCAGAAAGACCCCTGCCTCATCCACCGCGGCAAGGAGCATGCCCTGGGATTGAACGCCCTTGAGCTTGACCGGCTTGAGGTTGGCAATCACAACCACCTGCCTGCCCTTCAGCTCATCAATGGTGTAATGTTCGGCAAGGCCTGCCACGATCGTTCTTGTCTCTCCAATGTCGATGAAAAGCTTGAGAAGGGTATCGGAGCCGGGGATCGGCTCTGCATGTTTGATGGCGCCGATCCGCAGGTCAAGCCTTTGAAAGTCCTCCAGGCTGACGAATGACGGCTTTTTTTCTTCAGGATTCTCTTCGGTCTTTACCCGCGGGAAGAGCGCCGGCCCTTTGGATACAGGCCGAACCGCCCTTACCTTTCCCCACTCCTTGATACTGTCAAGGGGCAAGGCTAATCCAACCTTGTTGTACCCGAGCTGCTGCTGAATCTTCTCTGAGCTCTGGGGCATAAAGGGCCACAAAAGGACCGAGACGATCTTTATCGCCTCTGTGACGGTATGGAGCACCGTTGCCAGGCGTTCTCGATCTGTTTTGGCGAGGTCCCATGGCCTGGCTGTATCGATGTATTTGTTGAGCCTGCCGATTACCTCCCACACGGCTATCAACGCCTTGTGAAAGGCAAAGGCCTCCATCTCTGCTCTGTAGGTGTCGACGGCCTTGAGCGCGGTATCCCGTACAGTGAGGTCATCGGACTCAAGCGTTCCAGGCTCAGGGATGAGGCCATCAAAGTAGGTGCTGGCCATGGTCGTGCTTCTGCTCACCAGGTTCCCCAGATCATTGGCAAGATCAGCGTTGAGCCTCATGACAAGGGCCTGCTCGCTGAAATCGGAATCCAGCCCGAATACCATCTCCCTCATCAGGAAGTAGCGAAACGCATCCAGGCCGTATTTCGAGGATAAATCCATGGGCTTTACGATATTGCCCAGGCTCTTGGACATCTTGCCCGCGTCGATGTTCCAATATCCGTGAACGTTCAGGTGCCGGTAAGTCGCAATCCCGGCAGACTTGAGCATACACGGCCAGAATATCCCGTGGGGCTTGAGGATATCCTTGGCGATGATATGCTGTGCAGCGGGCCAATATTTCTTGAACCGTTCCCCGCCCGGATAGCCCAGGGCAGACACATAGTTGATCAGGGCGTCAAACCACACATACGTGACATAGTTTTCATCAAAGGGGAGCGGAATCCCCCAGGATAGCCTCCTCTTGGGCCTGGATATGCAGAGATCCTCAAGCGGCTCCCTGAGGAAGGCCAGCACCTCGTTTCGATACCTCTCGGGCCGTATGAACTCGGGGTTCGTGCGGATGTGGTCTATGAGCCAATCCTGGTATTTGCTCATCCTGAAGAAGTAGTTTTCCTCCTTGATGAGCGTGGGCTCGTTCAGATGTATCGGGCACTTGCCGTCCACGAGTTCTGTATCCGTGTAGAAACGCTCGCAACCCACACAATACTTGCCCTCATACTCGCTGAAGTATATATCCCCCTTCTCGTATACCCTCGCGAGGATTTCCCTGACCGTCTCGATATGGTTCTCATCGGTGGTTCGGATAAAATAATCGTTGGCAATATTGAGCTTGGGCCAGGTCTCCCTGAAGGTGGAGGATATTCTATCCACATACGATGTGACTGTCTCTCCCGCCTTCTTTGCTGCTTCAACCACCTTGTCTCCATGCTCATCCGTGCCCGTGAGAAAGAATGCATCGAATCCGGACAGCTTGTAGAATCTTGAAATCACATCAGCTACAATGGTTGAGTAGGCATGCCCAATGTGGGGTTCCGCGTTCACATAGTAGATAGGAGTGGTCACATAGAATGTATTATTGCTTCGTCCTGCCATTATTTCCCCGATCATTTTTCTTCTTATCCGCATAGAACTTGTGCTCAAAGGAAAGGCAGCACATCAGTCTCCCGCATACCCCGGAGATCTTTTCCGGATTGAGAGAGAGATCT
>CAYPNL010000017.1:0-8555 GCA_964412045.1 uncultured Desulfobacteraceae bacterium | reverse complement strand
CGGCAATCGAAGACATACGCACAATGGCAGTCTGGTTATCGGTAATATTAACTGCATCAACATTACCCTTAAGCATGGCTGCCTTTTTTTTAACCACCTCCGCATCCGGACCCTTTGGAGGCCCTAATTCGCCGGTAACGACAAATTCACCTTTTTCTAAAAGCCTTTCAAGATTGCTTCCAGATTTCATAACCTCATATCCTCCCTTACCATCTTTCTCGGGCCACCACTATGGCTCGGCCTCCAATCCTTATACATCTCAATCGGCTTTATCCTGTCAAGCTCTCCCAATACCTCAAGTCGCTCAATAATGAGATGCCATGCACAGTCGGTCTCCTTGTTGATCTCGCATTTCCCATTCGAAGATCCCCCACAGGGACCATTGAGTAAGCTTTTCGCACATCGTGTAATTGGGCAGATGCCGCCGGTCTTTTCCAACACACAATCGCCGCACCCGAGACAGCGTTCTTCCCACAGCCCAACATCTATATTGGCGCCCATAAAGGTGGTGTTCAAAGCGGGTATTACCCGTACAGGCTTATCCGTAATGACGCGGTTGAAATAGCCACAGGCATGTTGGACCCCTACCCCACAGGCGGTGGACAGTATAATGTCAGCCTCTTTCACCTTTGCCAGGAAGGCTGCATCAGCCAAAAACTCATCATCACACTGGCGAATTGCGAGCTCGGTAGTGACTTCAACCTTTTTCCCCTCATTGCCAAAGGCCAACCTCAACTCCGATGCAAGAATCTCCGCCTGTTTTTCCCCGCCTGCCTGGCATACCGCTACACAGGTTTCACATGCCAATACCATAATTTTTTCATAATTTTTCAAGGATTCTTTGATCTCCTCAAAAGGCTTTCTCTCTGCTGTAATCATCGGCTACCCCTTTTCTTCATTACCTTCTTGCTGAATATTTAACCGGTATGGATTGGGTCCCAGTTCTTTAGCGCGCTCTGTCATTATTTTTACCGACTCTGCAAATAATGGTGCTTCAGAAGCAGCGATATGAAAAAACTCAAGCCTCTCACCTCCCAACCCTATCTCGTCCAAGAGTTTTTTGGTATACGCAACCCTCTTCGCAGCCCTTAAATTTCCCTCCAGGAAATTGCATGTGCCGGGCTCTCATCCGCCCACGAATATGGCGTCTGCACCTGCCTCAAATCCCTTTAAGATGTGCACAATCTCGACCTTGCCCGTACAGAGATACCAAACAATACGGACATTAGCCGGATACTGAATTCTGCCAACGCCTGCCAGGTCTGCAGCGCTGTAAGCGCAATAATTACAAAGCAAGGCCAACACTTTTGGTTCGTAATCCACCATTATTCGTTCCCCTTCTTGAGTTTGTTGAGTCTCGCAGATTCACTGGGTTTTTGTGCTAAAACCCTGTGAACTCCATGAACTCGACAAACACAATAAACATTAGTACATCGCCATCAATTTAGGAATCATCTGATAGTCTTTGTAATGCTTCACCTGGATTGCATTATTGGGGCACATAGATGCACAAATACCGCACCCCTGGCATGCGCCCGGATCGATTTGTGCCACACGATTTTCGAAATCAATAGTAGGCACACTAAAAGGACATACCCGCACACAGGTCAGGCAAATGGCGCAAAGATCAGGGTTTACCTCAGCAACTGCTCCACCCGCCATTCTTTCTTTGTGGGAAATAATCATACATACCCTGGAAACCGCAGCCTCTGCCTGGGAGATTGCCTCATCAATGGCCTTAGGCCCGTGGGCCAAACCGCAGACAAACATCCCCCCTGAAGCAAAATCTACGGGGCGCAGCTTCGCATGAGCCTCCATGAAAAAACCATCCTGTGTCATGGCAACTTTAAAAAGCTCAGAAAATTTATTGTTATCATCGCGCGGTACAATAGCCGAGGCCAGGGTTAGGATATCGGTATCTATCTCCACAGACCTCTTAATGACCTGATCGGTCACTACTACCTTGAGCTTGTTATCCCTTTTTTCAACTATGGGTTTATTATCTGGATCATAACGGATAAACCGAACACCCTTTAATCGAGCTTCCCTGTATATATCCTCCCGTTCTCCGTAGGTTCTGATATCTCTATAAAGGATATAGATATTCATATCAGGATTGAATTCCTTGAGGGTCAGGGCGCTGTGAACGGAATGGGTACAGCATACCTTGCTGCAATAAGGTCTCTCCGGCTCCCTGGAGCCAACACATTGGATAAAAACAGCCGTGCCTACTTTGCTTAGCCTGTCTGCATGATTCATAATTTCATGATCCAGATCCAGGGAGAGCAGCACATTAGGATCCTCTCCGTAAAGATACTCGTCAGGCTTATAAATATCACCTCCATTGGCTATGATAGCCGCACCATAGCTGATCTCGGTCTCATTACCCCGGGTATCGGCCAACCTGCAGGTGAAATTTCCGATAGTGCCGTGAACCTCCTTGATCGCGGTCTGCAAATGTAAATCGATCAGGGTGTTTTCATTGACGCGTTGAATCAATTCCTCAACGTAGGGCTGTACCTTTTCATCCCTCCATGTGCTGTGCAGCCTAAGGGCCTGGCCTCCCAGCTTATCCTCTCTCTCTACCAAATGGGCCTTGAATCCTTGGTCAGCCAATCCCAGGGCCGCTGTCATGCCGGCCACACCCCCTCCCACAACCAAAGCCTCTTGACAAACCGACTGGGGGATTTCGTAGAGCTGCTCCAGTGTTGCCGCCCGTGCTACTGACATTCGCACCAGATCCTTGCTCTTCTCTGTAGCCTCTTCCGGCTCCCCCATATGGACCCATGTGCATTGATCCCGAATATTGGCCATCTCAAAAAGATACTGGTTAAGGCCGGCTTCTCTGCATGTCTCTCTAAATAATACCTGATGTGTTCTTGGCGTACACGAGGCTACCACTACCCTATTGAGAAGTTTCTCCTGAATGACCTCCTTTATCCTTACCTGGGTATCTTCCGAGCATGTAAAGAGGTTGGCCTCTGCATGCTCTACATGGGGAAGGGTTTTGGCATATTCCACGATAGCAGGGACGTCGGCTATCCCCCCTATGTTGATGCCGCAATGACAGACAAAGACCCCGATTTTTATCGGTTCTTCACTCACATCCCGTTCAGGCGGATACTCCTTTTCCCTAATCCTCGTGCCCCTTACCTCTGATAAAGCGAATGTGGCGGAAGCTGCAGCAGCACTGGCCTGGGTAACGGTATCAGGAATGTCCTTGGGGGCCTCAAACACACCGCACGTATAAACCCCGGGCCTTGATGTGGTGACCGGTTCAAAACTGCTGGTGTTCACAAAATGGTAGTGATCCAGGTCGATGCCTATTTTCTCAGCCAGCTCAATGGATTCCTGAGAAATATCAAGCCCGACAGATAACACTACTATGTCAAAGTCTTCTTGAATAAGCCTTCCGGCCTCGTCCGTATACCTAACCTTGATACTTCCGGGCTCATCACCTGGAGATACAGTATTTATCTTTGACTTTACAAAACGAATCCCTAGTTCATCATTTGCCCGGTTGTAATATCGCTCAAACTCCTTGCCATGGGTACGTAAATCTATGTAGAAGATAGTGGTATCTAATGGTTCATGGGAATGTTCTTTTGCTATCATGGCCTGTTTTATGGCATAGGTACAACAGACAGCTGAACAATAACCCTTATCTCCAATTTGTGTATTCCTCGAGCCTACGCACTGTATCCAGGCAATCCGTTTCGGTTCTTTATGATCAGGAGAAGGCCTGACCAGATGACCTTCATAGGGACCCGATGCGGACAGGAGACGCTCAAACTCTAAACTGGTGACTATATTGGGATGTTTTGAGTAGCCGTATGTATCATTCAGGCTTGGGTCAAAGGGATCAAAACCTGGAGCAAGAATAATAGAACCCACCTCTACAGTGTGCTCCTGCGGCGTCATGGAATGATCTATTGCGCCGGCGAGACAGGCGGCAACACACTGATAACATTCTGAGCAGATGCCACACTTCAAGCAGCGTTTGACCTCGGCCATTGCCTCCCTTTCCGTAAACCCTAAGGCTATTTCTTTGAAGTTTCCCTCTCGCTCCTCAAGGGATATCTTGCGCATGGGGGTTCTGGAAAGATGAGGCTCCTCTTCGATATCGGGTTTTACATAGGACCAATCTGGGGCCCTGCCCTCCTTGAGATCCATGCCGTTTAGAAAGCGTTTGATGCTCTCAGCCGCCTCCTTCCCGCAAGCCACGGCCTCAACCACAGATTTCGGCCCGTAAAAGGCATCCCCACCTGCAAAGACCCATTCTATTGGTGTCTGTAAGGTTATGGGGTCGGCCACCGGTCCTCTTTTGACTTCGATACCCTCTTTTTCGGCAAAAGACAGGTCAGCGCCCTGTCCGATGGCAACAATAACGGTATCGGCATCCATGCTGCTCAGGTCCGTCTCGTCATATTGGGGACGGAAGACTCCATTTTCGTCAAATACGCATGTGCAACACTTAAATTCTATACCCGAGAGATTTCCACTCTGTTCAAGAAAGCGCCTGGGTCCTCGGCTGTTGATGATGGTTACCCCCTCTTCAAGGGCCTCTTCAATCTCATAATCCCAGGCAGGCATCTCCTCTCGCTTCTCGAGGCATACCAGGGTTACGTCTTGAGCCCCAACACGCTTTGCCGTAAGGGCCACATCAATGGCCACATTTCCTCCCCCAATGACGACCACCTTTTTGCCCACGCTGATCTTATTTCCAAGGGCAACATCCCGTAAGAAACCAATGCCCTGGATCACTCCGGGGAGGTCCTCCCCCTCTACATGCAATTTCAGACTGAGATGAAGACCTGTTGCCAGAAACAGGGCCTTATAACCATCCTTTTTAAGGCTTTCAAGGGTTATGTCTTCACCAAAAGTAATCCCTGTTTTTATCTCAACACCCATATCCTGGATGACCTTGACCTCGGCAGAGATTATGTCTCTTGGCAGGCGATATTCCGGAATTCCCACGGCCATCATACCGCCTGTAACAGAAAGTTTTTCAAACACCGTTACCTGGTAGCCCTCTCTTGCCAAAAAATAGGCAGCTGCCAAACCGGCAGGTCCTGACCCGATAATAGCTACCCTCTCTTCTCTCTTATCCGCCACCTTTGGAACATAGGGTTGCTCACTGGAAAGGTCTCTATCAGCCAGGAACCGATGAAGATACTGTATGGCAAGGGGTTCATCCAGATCGCTCCTCGTGCAGATCCCCTCGCAGGGGTGATGGCATATCCGGCCGCAGATGCCGGGGAAGGGGTGTTCTTCTTTAAAGACTTCCAGGGCCTCGCGATATTTTCCCTGGTTTATCAGTGCGATATACCCTTGGACGCTCACGTGAGCGGGACAGGTTGCCTTACAGGGAGCTGTGCCCCGTTTCTCAATTGCAAATGCGCCGGGCATAGCCTGGGGATAGAGCTTATAGGCAGCTTTTCGATCGCACAGCCCCTGATCAAAGACCGACGGTATGCTAATCGGGCATGCCTTCTCACATTCACCACAGGCCGTGCACTTTGCCATATCAATATAGCGAGGCCGTTCTAGTAGTTTTATCTGGAAATTCCCAGGCTCACCAGTGACTTCAACGATATCCGTCAAGGTCAATTTCTCGATATTCAGGTGCCGGCCGCATTCCACCAGTTTTGGACCCATGATGCACATAGAGCAATCGTTCGTAGGGAAGGTCTTATCCAGCTGTGCCATCCTGCCGCCGATAGCGGAGTTCTTTTCAACCAGGTATACATAGAAGCCAGAATCAGCAAGATCGAGGGCGGCCTGCATTCCACCGATACCGCCGCCGACTACCATAACTGCTCCAACCTTTTCTTTTGCCATCTCTTCCGCCATCAAGGTTCCTCCTGTTACGACAAAAACCTTTCTATTGATGTTATATCTATCTTGTTCTTGGTCAGCCCCAATGTATCCCCATCAATACCCATGCTCAGCCCCAGAAGCTGCGGGTAGAGAATGGGGGGCAGACGATGATTTCCACCGCGTTCCCTGTGAAGTATCGTCTGCACGGTATCGAACTGGAGATGGCAGTAAGGACATCCCACACAGAGATACTCCGCCCCTGACTCCCTGGCGTTCGTCACCTTTTTCTCCATGAGATCCATTGATAGGTCATCATTGACACCAAACAAGGGTGCACCGCAGCAATCAAGCCGCGCCTGCCAGTCGATGCTCTCCGCTCCTGTTGCCTCCACCAGGTCATCAAAAAGCCGAGGGTTCACAGGATCATCAAAGTGTGTTATCTCACTGGGCCTCAAGGCATGACACCCATAGTGGGTAGCTATCTTGAGTTCTTGAAAAGGCCTCGCAACCTTTTCTTTGATCGTTTCGATACCGACATCACGATGGAGGACAGGCAATATATGTTTGATCTCAACTCCTCCTTCATAGCTCATGCCTTCTCTTTGAAGCAGCACGTTTATCTCTTTCTTGAGGCCGGGGTCTTTCTTCAGGTGGTAGTCCGCATGTTTGAGCATACCAAAGCCGCATTGACAGAGCACGAGCATATCGAGATTCTTGCTTTCGGCAAGGGCGATATTCCGTGCAGAAGCAAGCATGGCAGCCTTGTGGTCGGTGTTTCGTAGGGGATATCCACAGCAGTTAAATTCCTTGACATCCACCAGCTCTACACCGAATGCTTCTAAGACTGCCCGGGAAGAGGCCTCATACTGTGGTAGCCGAGCTGGAATGGTACAACCCAAGAAGAATGCGAATTTCATACTTTATTACTCGTTACTGGTTACTGGTTGTAAAGCGTATAAGCACGATTGATTAAGGGGACCAGGCCCAATCATGCGGCCTTTCCCGCTATGCTCTGGATCGCCAGGTTCTTCAGTTCATAGAGTACCTCGGTCACCTTTACCCCTTGCGGGCACTGCTCCTGGCATTGGTAGCAGGTCAGGCAGTCCCAGAGCATATTTGAGCCGAAGGCCAGGTCCTTGATGCCCAGGCCGACAGCGTACATGATCTGGTGCGGCAACATGCCGAGGACCTCCTTCGGGTTCTCGTAGTTGGCTACTACCGGGCATGCATTGGTGCAGGTCTGGCAGCCGAAGCACGCCGAGAAGCTGCTCGCCTGATCCGAGAGGAGGAGCTCTCCTTGGAAGGCCCTGTCCTGGGCGGTCAGGTTAACCGGTTTGTCCGTATCTTTCAGTAATGCGCAGTCTGCGGCGATGGCCTCCCTTGCCAGCACGAGCGGCCCCTTATACTGCTCAGGAGGGATCTGATCCTTCATGAGGCCCCGGTAAAAAGACAGGGGCGAGAGCACGGAGAACTCCGGGTAACCCCTCTGAAATAGGGTCTCCCTCATGGAGAACCACAGCTCCTCAAGGTTGATACCCGCAGGGCACACATCGGTGCACCGATGGCAGTTGGTGCACAGATACGCCCCGTCCAGGATGAGCCGGAATTCTCCTTCATCGGTTTCCTTCCCGGAGACGGCCCGCGGTAAAGATTGCATCTTCTCGGACGGCAGTATGTTCACATTGCCCATGCGCTCGAAGATCACCCCTACCGAGCACCGATTGGTGCAGTTGCCGCAGTGCATGCACGCCTCGAATTCAAGGGCCTGTTTGGTGGCGATGTTCGCGGGATCCGACGTCCGGCTGTCCATGACGCTGTTGACCAGAAGGCTCAAGGGGCTTGTGATGATATGAAAGAACTTTGAGAAGGGAAGATAGGCAAGACCGATGAAACAGGCCAAGAAGTGCAGATACCAGAGCAGGGTATGGGCGCCGGCCCTATCTAAACCCAAGGCAATCCCCTTCACTGCCCTGGCCACCGGATAGCCGGTAACTGCCCATTGAGGCTTGGAGTGGCACCCCGCACAGCTCATCTCATGGATCTCCCGTCCCTCTTCAATGAGATCATCCTCAAAGGGCTCCGTGACAGCAGGGGCCACGGTGCCGTACTCCGTAACCCAAAAAGCGGTGAGGGCCTGAAACTCCTCCTCTCCCTCTTCCAAACCCCCATAGTCCTCGACCATCCGTTTGTAGGTAGAATAGGATCCTATCTTGGCGCCCTCCAAGAGGATGCCGGAGACGATAATGATCGCGATCAGCACAATGATATAGATATCCATAGCATTGGTGGTGAGCCGAGGGGCCTTAAGGATGAAGCGTCGGTACAGCGCCATGCAGACCCCCACGATCACGAACAGGCCGAAGAGGTCTCGCAAGAACATAAAGGGATTGAGGGTAGAGGCATAGGTATCGAACAGGGCAGAGGTGATCACGCTCTCCAGGGCATGCATGAGTAGAAGGAGCATAAAGCCCCCGTAGATGAGCATATGGGTGATCCACCTGAAGGAATCCTCCTTGAGGACCTTTCTCTGGATGATGACATCCAGAAAAAAGACCTTGATGAGGGTCAGGATCTTGGCGCTGAAGATGGTCTGAATGACCCCTTTGAAGGCCGAGGAAGCCCTTTTTGAAACCGGTATATCCTGTGATTCTATGGTGGTCTTGGCAGATAACCAGGCGGCTATCTTATAGATGAGCCCGATAAGGAAAAGAGCGAGGCTGATATAGAGGCTGATG
>CAYPNL010000016.1:0-17629 GCA_964412045.1 uncultured Desulfobacteraceae bacterium | reverse complement strand
GACAATGACCAGGTGCTTGTGCGCATGGTTTGAAGCGGCACGCTGATGCCCCCTGTTCAAGGGTATGATGGGAAAAAAGACACCTCCATGCCCATGCGTTTCACCAACGGCGCCTATTGTGCCTCGAGCAAAGGCCGGGATTCGTTTTCAAAAGGCTAACGTGTTACGAAATGTGAAATTAATAGAATGGATAGAGCAAGGAGTATGAAGTAAGTAGTAGGCACAAGCCGTGAACCGAGGATAAGCCCTCCGTTTATCGCTGCAGCCTGCATACTTCTTATTGCATACTGATTAATGAGGGAGGCTATAAATGGCCATTAGCAAAGAGTTGTTGGATATCCTGGTGTGTCCGAAGTGTAAAGGAGAGATCTATCGTAATGATGCCGGAGATGGATTGATTTGCGATCGCTGCAAGCTGCTCTATGAGATCAAAGACGACATGCCGATTATGCTTATTGATGAAGCAAAAAAGATAGAAGGGGAATAATTGGACATCTCCATCATCGTCGTCTCTTACAACACGAAAATCCTTCTCCTCGAGTGCCTGTCCTCAATCTTCCCCACCGTAAAGGGAATGTCATTCGAGGTCTGGGTAGTAGACAATAACTCTACCGATGGAACCTCCGAGGCAGTGCGGGAACGATATCCAGCAGTGAAACTCATCGCAAACAGGGAAAATTTGGGCTTTGCAGCGGCAAACAACCAGGCCTTCCGGTCTATGAGCAGCCGATATGCCCTGCTTCTCAACAGCGATACTGTGTTAACCGACGGGGCGGTCCGAGCACTCTATGATTTTATGGAAGCCCATCCCAAAGCCGGAATGGGCTGAGGGCAACTGCTGAACCAGGATGGTTCAAAGCAAAACTCCATTGCCAATTTTCCAACGCCCTTGACCCTGCTCTGCAATGAGACCCTGTTGCGAATGCTATGGCCGGCAAGATTTCCCAGCAAGAGAAGGCAATATTGCTCCCCCATTGAGGTAGAATCGTGCATAGGCGCCTGTATGATGGTTCGGAAAAAGGCCATGGATGAGGTGGGCTTGTTCGACGAGCGATATTTCTTCTTCTTCGAGGAAACGGACTGGGCTTATAGGATGAGACGTGCGGGCTGGGGGGTTTACTTCGTTCCTGCGGCAGAGATTTTCCATGCCCAAGGTAAAACAGTAGGGAGCGGTGCAAGCTCAAGGATCATGTTCTACAAATCCAGATATCTCTTCCTGAGAAAGTGGCACCGCATCTCCTTTCCCCTGTTCTATGCGGTTATCTTTTTGAGATTGCTGACCAATACCGTTCTCTCCGTGGCTGGAGTAGGGTTGACCCTTGGCCTTGAAGACTCGATAAAAAGGAGATTAGTTATCTATAGCAGGCTCATCCTCTGGCATCTTCACTGGTGCCCTGAGCTGCATGGCTAGAGCATGTTGGTAAAGGGAGAAAAAATCTCACTTGATGGCATAGAACGAATGTTGCTCCTCCAACTTGGGGATATAGGCGATGTGGTGCTTACTATACCAACGATCAAGGCCTTACGAGAGAGTCAACCAACGAGTACCTTGTACGTTGCAGTGAGGGAATATGCGAGGGAATTGCTCGAAGACTGTCCATGGGTTGATGGGGTGATATCGGTTGGCAGGATGAGAGGAACACTACTGGAGAGGTTTTTTTATCAAAGGGATTTTCTTCAAGCCCTCCGTGCAAAGAAATTTGGAGCAGCCATTGACCTGAGAACCGGAACAAGGGGTGCCATCTTATCATATATAAGCGGGGCATCATTGAGGATTGGGAGATATGCCGATGATGGTAGGTTGTGGAGAAACAGGCTTTTCACCCACCTCGTCAAGCCAGAAAACGAAATGGAGCAGTATTCCTCTTTGCACAGCTTGAATATTGTGGCTCCCTTCAAGGTAGATACCCATGAAATCGATCCGGAGCTTATTGTTACCGGGCAGCGAGAAGTGCGCGTGGAACGCATGCTGCGAGATGAGGGGATAGGTTCTGGCAAGCCTCTTATTGTCCTCCATCCATTTTCCCGGTGGCGCTACAAGGAATGGCCCACCAAAAACTACATCTCCCTGATCAATTATATAGGTTCGAGATATCCGGTCTATATAGCAATAACAGGCTCAGTCGATGAGAGGGAGCGGGTGGATCATCTGGTGAAGAAGGCCCGTGCAGATACGTATAACCTGGCCGGGAAGACCACAATGGGCGATTTGCCAGCTGTTTTCAAGAAATGTGGATTACTAATCGGTATCGATAGCGCCGCGATGCATATTGCAGCAGCTGTCGGCACACCTACGGTCACTCTATTCGGGCCCTCTGCCGCAATCAACTGGGCCCCGAGAGGGGAGCAACACGAGGTTATCTTCAAGGATCTACCCTGTGTTCCGTGCAGACAGAAGGGATGCAATAACAGCGAAGTGAGCAGATGCCTTGAGGAATTGAGCATACATGAAGTTATTCCCGTAGTTGAAAATTCACTGCGAAATATTTTACCACAGAAAAGAAGATAGAGATCTCTAATCCTTTGGTAGTGCAGTAAAGAGTTTGTAGAAGGTCTGAATGTTCATTATAGTAAAATCAGGCTTACTTAAATCTATTTACAAAATCAAGGATTCTTCACTAAGAATTACTATTCTTATTATCTTGTTCGGTTTTGTCATCCGTCTTTTTTCACTTTGCTACACTCACATAGTTAATCCCGACGGTGTATTGTATATTCATCAAGCACGTGCCATTTACTATGGACTAAAGGACTCCATTTTAGGGTGTTCACTAAGCTTTTTATCAAATTACCCACTACTAATTGTCCCTGCGTATAAGATATTCGGCGATTGGGTAATTGCTGCTCGATCAGTCTCTATTTTATTTGGGACTCTCACTTTAATCCCGCTATACCTGCTTGTAAGGAAATTTGTCGAACGCCAAATAACACAATTAGCGATACTGATATTTTCCCTTATACCTTTTCTCGTTGATACCAGCGTTGATGTTGTAAGAGATCCGTTATATTGGTTTTTCTCGAGCCTCGGCCTTTATCTTTTTGTACACCAAATCGAGAGAAAAAGTTATCTCTATCTGGCACTAAGCAACCTTTCCTTTCTTATGGCAGCCTGGGCCAGGATTGAGGCAATACTCTTTATCGTGGCCTCCTTAGGTTGTATCCCGTTCATACAAAGAAGGGGAAGGATACAGGAGCTTTCCGTATTTGCAATGCCTATTGCTCTTCTCCTACTAGCTGGTATGTTTGGGCTCATGATTGCTGAAATGCCTGTAAAAAATTTTCTTAGGTCAGATGAAATGATAACCAAAATTGAAGGTCCTTTCGTTGCATACAAACAGCTTAGAAATAATTTAGCGAATCTTGCAAGCAAACCATCCGAGGATAATATGCCGGCTTTCTTCCAAAAGGCAAGGAACCTCGTTTGGCTGACTGCCGTTGGAACCGTTTTCTCATATATAGTGAGGGCCTTTTTTTATCCCTTTTTCCTTATATTTTTAATCGGGCTTGGAGGAATATGGATAAGAATAAGGGGGGATATCCGCTTGGAGTATCTCTCTCTGGTTTCCATTTTGTCGCTACTATTATTACTGATCCATGCAGTTCATACATGGACGATGTTTAACCGATTTTGTGCTGTCTTTATACTGCCCTCCTTTGTAATAATTGGCTTTGGCCTGAAAAGAATCATTACTTTCGTGAAGGCATGGATACATGTACCAGAATTAGCCATTGTTTCCATTTTATGCGCGCTGATTTTGGCTAGTGCTCTACCGAAAAATCTGAAGCAACGGGAAGCTGATAAAATCGTCTTTAAAGAAATCGGCTCGTTGCTTGCTGAGAAGGAAGGAAACAACAAGGTAATCTCGATAGGCGCCGTTTCATTGGTGGTCTCAGGTTGGGTCTCGTTCTATGCAAACCTAGAATTCCAGGGAGCTCCATGTCCCCGTGAGAGTGGCAATCTCATGGGGAATATTGGTAACAGCTACGAGGAATTTGTTAATAATCTAAGGAGCCAAGGCATACGCTATTTCGTGTGGGAAGAAAAGCGTTGGCCAAAAGAAACCTTCGATTTTATCAAAGCGCATACTCAAGAGGATTTTCATAAAATAGGCGTCTGGAACCACTCCGATACGGGCAAAATGGTACTTTTTGAACTCATTTGACCTACATAACCAGTTTATTTATCATCCGACGAAACAGAGCTGATGAAACCACGTATAGGGAGGGGTTGCTGAAACCTGGAGAGGCACTCTAGATGCTGGATAAAAAAACTGCGGAGATCCTAGCGCAAACTGATAATCATTAACCCTTCATATCTTTCTTCACTGCAGCGAGAACGGCTATACTGTGTCCTGAATAGAACTTCGCGATACGCCTCGCGAATATGCTGACTACAGGGATTCGCTTTAAAGCCTGCTTCACCGTTTCGGAATGAAAGTCCTTGGTCTTTACCACGCGAAATCCACATTCGAAGAGGAGCCTTTTGAGGCTTGTGGGGGTGAAGTGAAAGAGGTGGAACGGGAATTGCCATCCAATCCAATCCTCACCGTAGCTGCGTGCGTCCCGCCCTTCATAATTCGGCACTTCTATAGCGAGGATGCCATTCGTCTTTAACCAACCCTTGGCCCTTTCTATGGTATATCGGGGATCTCGTGTATGTTCGAGTGAATGCCATAAGGTAATAATGTCGAAATGCTCGCTGGGTAGCTCCACCTCATCAATCTGGCCGACACGTACCGGTAAACCCAGCGTTTCGGTCGCATATGTGGCAGCCCACTCGGATATATCGATTCCCTGGACCTCATATCCCTTGCTGCGGCACAGTGCTAGAAAGTAGGCGTTCCCACATCCGATATCTAAAAGGTTACCTTTTGTCTTTTTGGACCTGAAGAATTGGACCCGATGTTTCAAAAGGGAAAGCCATTTTTTGAACTCAGGAGAGCCGGGATCGACCCCCTCATCGTACTGAGAGGCAAAGTAATCCCTGGTATAAAGCTCTGTCATTTCCTCACCGGTGGGACGAGGGTCCAAGACCCCCAACCCGCAGGAGGTACATCGGTAGATCTTCCATGGATCCTTTTCGATCAAAAGCTCCCTAGTGCGGGAACCGCATAATATACAGGTTTCCGGTGCATTCTCCATAGTATCCCCAACGCTCACATGATGAACTATTACAGCAGGTTACGTTACTCTAGTTCCGATATGGACCACTGAGTATAATGAAATCCGGGAGCTGGGTCAATAGAGTCTTAGGATGGATGGGTTATATCTGATTCCATGTATGGAAACGCTATATAACGAACAGGGCGCTTCGAGTTAGTATCATTACTGAACTACTTTACGCTACCGATCCCCCCGGAGTTGACATGGATACCTGATTCGCCTATATTCCATAGCCTTGAATCACATTGTTAGTACTAAGAGGTAGCATGAACAAGATTCTGGTTGGAATACCGGTGCTGGACAATATTGAGATGACCAGAGCCTGTATACAGAGTCTCTATCAATACACCGATTCGGATAAAATGGATGTAAATATCTCCTTGGTGATTATTGATAACGGCTCCAGCGACGATATCGCAGGCCTCATTAAAGGCGAGTTCAGTGAGGCGAGGTTTCCCACCTATTATGTGAGGAACCCCAAAAATGTAGGGGTTGCGATCGCGTGGAATCAAATATTGCGATTTGCTCCGGACGCTGTAGAAGACTCATTCTTTTACTACGACTACTACGTGATCTCTAATAATGATATCCTGTTCGGGCCTGATTGGCTACAGCCCATGCTCGAGGCCATGGAAGATGATGAGCGCATTGGCTGGATTGCATCCCTAGAGAACGGCTCGCCCGTGATGAAGGAATTGATAGAGGTCCATTCAAATACAAAAAGATACCGCGTCGATCCAAATAAACCTTATTCCTCAGAGAATATCCTTGAGAGTGTGAAAAAGGTGTACGAGAAATGGGGCGGGCATGAGCCCTTCTGCAGAATGGTAAAGGAAAGCGGCCTTCCCCTCTTTATAGGGAGGATGCGATCAGCTGTGTGTTTCATGATACAGCCAGCCATGGTGCAACAGCTCGGCTTTTTCGATGAGGATTTTTCTCCGGTGGGGATTTCAGAGGATTTGGAATACTTCTTGAGGATAGAGGGGGTCATCAAACCCCCATGGATCAGGGATGACTATCCAGCGGAGGGAACGTGGAAATATGGCCTCTGCGGCAAGAGTGTGATCCACCATAACTGGTGCATGACCAGGCAGGGGCCTCGTTTCGACGGTCGAAGATGGGACCAGGAAAAGGAGAAGAACTGGAAAACTAAGTTCGGTCGATCAAAAAAGTACTTCATTAAGAAGTTCCTGGTCTAGAGCTTTCCGGGTACAGCTTCACTCACCCCTTGAAGCCACTCCCGCTACTTCATGAAATACCCTTAGCATCTCGAGGTGATTTCTCTCCAGCGAGTACCGCTGGCCTGTGAGGGAGGCCTCCTTGGACATACATTTGAGGGTTTCAGGGAAAAAAAAGACCTTCATTGCCTCTGCGAGTTCTCCGGAATCCGGGGGATGAGAAATACGATACCCGTTCGTGCCGTGTGTGATGATGCCTGCTGCTCCGTTGGCAGTGGTGGTAATTGCCGGAAGACCGCAGGCCATTGCCTCTATGACTACCAGTGAGCAGGCGTCATAAAAAGTAGGGAGCACCATGACATCGCAGCCGGCGTAGTACTCCTCAGGGCTTTTCGTGGGACCCGTGAATATCGCTGTTTCCCCAAGACCTAACCGAGCAATCCTTCTGATAAGAGAAGGGGAGGGGGATTGACCGACCACCACCAGCTTGTAGCGACCAGGATGGGATTTCTTCAATTGAAAGGCAGCCTTGATCAAGGGTTCTATGCCCTTTTTCCTCAGATCGTAGGATATGAACAGAAAGGCTATATCGCGCTCCTTAATCCCCAGGCGTTCCCGCGTAGGGAATCGAAGGCGTTCCCTCAGGCGGATATTGTACCGCTTCGTATCAATGCCGTTATAGATGAGCTCGATTTCATCTTTATTGATGCCGTAAAACGAGGCCATGTCATCCCTGACCATCTCCGAGATTGCGACGATCCTTGGCCTCGGTTCGATTCTGAACGGGGCTGACTCTATCCATTGTCTGGCCATATCCTTTGGCGAAAGGGCGATGAGCATGCGTTTAAGCAGTCGTAGGAAAGAATTCTGCGCGGAAAATACCTTTCTGGATGTAGAGAACCTGTGCACCCCGCCATGGCTTTGGTATACATTCATGTATATCGTATTTCCAAAGCCCAGAACCACATTGAACCCCTGGCCCTTTACCATGCGCCTGTGTCGACGGGCAAAAAAGATCATCGCAACCCAGGAGGGCAAGAAGGTCGGAATCCCTATCCTGTGAAAGGTTGCTTCAGGTGGTTCGCCATCCCAACTCCCGCCGAATAGATGTACCTCCCACCCCCGAGCAACGAGGCTGGATGCAAGGGAACTGGCATATGATTCCGCTCCGCCCTTGAACCTGCTGAAATCTTCGATGGCCAGTGCGATCCTTTTCACTGCATGGGTCCTCAGGAAGAAGAGAAAGGCCTATTCCAAAATTCTCTCTTTAGCTCCCGAAGCTTTACATATCGAACAAACACAGCATAGGCTGAACTCAATGCGATGACGAATCCGGCAATCCCATCGAGAAAACCCAGCCTGAGGAGGTATACCTCTAGAAATTTGAGCGGAGGCCTTAAAAGCAGGAGTAGCGGGCTAAAACGTTTTCCTTGGTCATGGAGGTCTTGAGCAAGGAGGGTTGAGAACGCGTCGATGGTCTGAATCTGACCAGAGATTCTTCCATGATACGGATAATGAAGAAGGTTGTTCTTTAACTGCCCCACTTCTCCGTTTACCTCCACCCGCTCGTGAACCCGCTTGCCCACCCATAAACCCTTGTCCCGTTTAAAGAGCCTGAACTGGCGGTCGGGATAAAATCCGCTATGCTTAATCCACCTTCCTTGGTAACAAGAGAGCCGCGGCACGGTATAGCCTTCTTTAGCATATTCCTTGTTGATCTCCTTTTGGATTTCATCCCGGAGCTCCTCCGGTATCTCCTCATCAGCGTCGAGACTGAATACCCATTCACAAGCGGCCTTGGAAAGGGCTGAATTCTTTCCATCAACAAAGCCGGACCACACCCTCTGATACACCGTATCGGTATACTCCCGTGCGATTTCAACGGTCTTGTCCTGGCTCATGGAGTCTACCACGATTATCTCATCAGCCCACTTCGAGCTCTCAAGACACCTCCGGATATTGTCCTCCTCGTTGAAGCAGATAATGCAGATCGAGATCGACATGAGAATAGCCCCACAGCTTCGGGATATAGTGATTTTTTGCGAGTATAGGTGAGTCAATAGGTGCAGTCAATGAAAATTGGGGTAATTCACACCTGTCGTGCCGGGCTATTATATCTAATCCTTTCGATCATAAGATCATTCATTATTCTTATGTGATTTCATTATGTTATATCATCCAATAAAATTACTCTATTATTCATATAAACATGTGGTATAAGTACACAATTAGTGATGCCATGAAAAACGGGAACGTTGGGATCTAGTCTTGGGGCTGTTCATCAACCTAATCACAGGTTGCCGGTGGAATTATGAGGGAATTCGATTCAGCGCAATTGATCCATGGGATTGATCATTTCAAAGGCAAGTCGATACTTGTGATCGGCGACATCATGCTGGATAGATTTATATGGGGTAAGGTCTCCAGGATTTCTCCTGAGGCACCGGTGCCGGTGGTTGAGGTTGATCGGGAATCCGCGATGCTGGGAGGTGCGGCGAATGTGGCCAACAACCTCGTCTCACTGGGAAGCAATGCCGTATTGTGCGGGGTTGTGGGCGATGACGGTCCGGGAACGGAGGTCATCGCACAATTGGAGGATATGGGTGTCGACATCGGTGGGATCTCCATCGAGATGAAGAGGCCGACAAGCGTGAAGACGAGAATTGTTGCCCATGCCCAGCAGGTTGTACGATATGATCTTGAGAAAAGGGTTCCCCTAAAACCCTCAACCATCAACCATATACTGGATTTTGTCCGCAAGAAAAAGGACCATATTTCAGCTATAATATTCTCCGATTATGGAAAAGGAGTGCTCTCTCCTAAACTCATGCATGGCATAGCAGGAGAGATTTCCGGGTTCAGCTTTCCGGTGGCAGTAGATCCTTATGTCAAGAATTACCCCCTTTACCGGCATGTAACCGTGATTACCCCGAATAGTAGCCAGGCGGGACAAATCGCGGGCATGGAGATCAAAGATGAAACTGACCTTACAAAGGCAGCCAAAAGGCTTATGAATCATAGCCGATCTAAGGCGGTGTTGATTACCCGCGGCGAGGAAGGCATGTCCCTGTTCGAAGAGGATGGGGAGGTCACGCGTATTGAGTCGATAGCAAAAAAGGTTTACGATGTAACGGGCGCAGGAGATACGGTCATTGCGGCCTTTACCCTTGGTATCGCGAGCGGTCTTGATATGAAATCCGCGGCATTTTTATCAAATCTGGCAGCGGGTATCGTGGTAGGCGAAGTAGGAACCTCTGTGGTGAAGATCGATCTCCTTAAGAGGGCAGTTGCCTCCTACCTTTCGTAGTAAGCAGCATGAAGTAAGCACTAGACAGGAGAACGCACAAGAACTTTTAAATAATAAGATAGGATAGGATTTTTATTTTTTAGAGCGGCGCAGCCGCGTTATATAAAATCGCGAAGCGATTTTATAACGGGTAACGAGCAGTGAGCCAACCACAGGAAACGAAAAAGGTAAAATTGATAAGCAGCCTATTTTCCAATCAAGGTGCATTGATTGACGCGGGCATCAAGGAGATGGAAGAGCAGTTCGGTCCTGTTGACTGGTCAAGCGAGATGATGCCCTTTGACCGAACGCGATATTATGAAAGGGAGATGGGCTGGCCTCTCTACCGACGATTTATCTCCTTTGTAAGGCTCATTATGCCGGAATCAATAGTGGATATCAAGTTAATCACCAATGAGCTCGAAAAGGCGCACCTCGATAAGGAAAAGAGGACAATTAATATTGATCCCGGCTATGTTACGTTAGAGAGACTCGTGCTCGCAACTGGGAAGAACTATAGCCACAGGCTTTACCTGACCAAGGGAATTTATGCGGATCTTACCTTGATCTTTCACGATGGAACCTTTAAACCCCTCTCATGGACGTATCCCGACTATGCAGAGGAAAAGGTGATCGACCTTTTTAACAAACTAAGGAGTGGATACTTGCAGCATCTGAGAGAAGGCGCGCTATAGTGGAGAGATAGAAATGTTGAAGAGCATGACCGCATATGGAAGGTCTGAATCGACAAGGTCGGATTTGGAGTACAGTGTGGAGATACGCTCGGTAAATCACCGGTATAGGGAAATCGCCTTGAAACTTTCCCAAAGCCTCTTGCCATTTGAGGACAAAGTGAGATCAATGGTTTCCGAAAGAGTAAGAAGGGGAAGGGTTGATATCTCTGTGCAGCTCAAGGGCAACGGGGAAAAGGGAATGATGTTCGAATTAAATCTGCCAGTGGTAAGGGCTTATAGGGATATATTCAATACGCTGAAACAGGAACTCGGCTCCGAGCAACCCCTTGATCTGTCGCTTTTCTCTCAGATCAAAGATGTCGTTATCATTCGACAATATGGAATGGATCTGGAGAGAATAGAGCCTGACCTTCGGGTTGTTATGGATGAGGCCTTTGGTTCGTGGGAGGAGATGAGAATCAATGAGGGAAAGGCAATTGAAAGAGATTTCTTGGAGCGACTGGATACGATCAGGGGTTATGTGGATGACATCAGACAGAGGGCTGAGCAGGCAACAATATGGTATAGAGATAAGTTAATACAAAACATTAATAAGTTAGGAGAATCAATTGAAATTAATGAGGATAGATTAATGCAAGAAGTGGCTTTTATGGCTGAAAAGGCTGATATTACAGAAGAACTAATTCGGATAGAAAGCCATCTCGACCAATTTACAAAATACATGGCCCAGGATGAGGCGGTGGGAAGAAGGTTGGATTTTCTGCTTCAAGAGATTAACAGAGAGGTGAACACAATCGGTTCAAAGGCTGCGGATTCCTTGATTTCACATCTTGTGGTTGAAATTAAGGCAGAACTGGAAAAATTACGGGAGCAAACACAAAATATAGAATAACTTTTTGGAAGTGGGGGTAAGGCATGGATCCAACGTTACTCAGCATCGGGTTTGGGAATTTTATCGTATCGAGAAGGATTATAGCCATTGTATCGCCAGGCTCGGCGCCAGCCAGACGACTTCGTGAAGAAGCACGGGATGATAAAAGGCTTATCGACGCAACACAAGGCAGAAAGACAAGATCGGTGATCATCACCGATAGCAACCATGTGATCCTCTCCGCTATTCAATCGGAGACGATAGCCCAAAGATTTGCCCCGGATGGTACCTTACGTGGAGAGGATGTAACGTAGGATTGATCCTGCAAAGATGCCGCAGCTATAAACAGGAAATGCAAGAGAGAGGACAGATTTTTGTAATCACTGCACCTTCTGGTACGGGAAAAACAACTATCATACGTGCCATAAGGGAAAGCGGGATCGGGGTCGGGTATTGCGTTTCTCATACCACCCGGGAGCCGAGGCACGGAGAGATACCGGGTAAGCACTACCACTTCATCACCAAGAGGAATTTCGAGGGCATGGTCGATGCCGGGCAATTCGTTGAGTGGGCCCACGTATACGGTCATCTGTATGGTACCTCCTATTCCAGCATGGAAAACGAACTGTCATCAGGCAAAGATATCCTGCTCGATCTCGATACCCAAGGGTTTGAGGCGATCAAGAAGCCTTTTCCTGAATCCCTATCGGTATTTATTCTTCCCCCCTCAATGAAGGTCCTCGAGGAGAGGCTAAGAAAAAGGAAAGACAACGACAGAAAGGACGTGGATCTTCGGATGAACACGGCGGCGGAGGAAATCATGAGGTGTGGGGAATATGATTTTATCGTGATCAACGATGATCTTGCGCAATCGGTACGTGAAATAGAGGCGATTATCCTCTCCGAGAGGGCGCGCACGAAGCGGCGGTACTCGCTGATCCGGGATCTCTATCATCTTTGATAAGCGGAGCGTCATCCGCCGGTGACATCATAATCCGAGTAGCTCGTGGCCTCTATCCGACCGACATCAATCCCCTTTCACATTGGCTCACCTCGGTTCCAGTACAGATGATCACATGTATCTCAGACTCGCGGGGAAAGAAAATTGACCCAAATTATCTGTGGCATAAACGCCATTACTGAAACTCTCAGAAAGAAAAAGGAGATCATAGAGATCTTCCTTGCGAGGGGGAGGAGAATCGAACGGGCGAAGGAGATACTTGATCTCGCCAGGGCGAAAAATATACCGATCAGGTTCAAAGAACGGGCCTACCTCGATAGGGTATCACACGGGACCTCTCATCAGGGAGTAGTGGCTGTACTCGGCAGTTATGCTTACTGCACCGTAGACAACCTTCTGGAAATCGCCCTCTCCCAGAGATGCAAGGGGCTTCTCGTGGTTGCCGACCATATCATCGACCCGGGAAACTTGGGATCCCTCATACGAACGGCTGAGTTTTTCGGGGTTCAGGGCCTTATCATACCCAAGGACAGATCTGCCTCCATAACCGATATCGTCCATAAAAGGTCGGCAGGTGGGACTGCCTATCTGCCGGTAGCGCGAGTCGTCAACCTGGCACGGATCCTGGAGAGGCTGGCTGACCACGGTTTTTGGATAGTGGGGGCCGACGGGGAAGCGGAGACATCGATCCATCGATTCGATTGGGACAGGGACGTGATCATTGTGTTGGGAAGTGAGGGAAAGGGCCTGAGTCGGATCGTGAGGGATCGGTGCCATCACTTGGTTCGTATACCTCGGCTTGGCCATCTCGAATCCCTGAATGTATCGGCTGCTGCAGGGATTATCCTTTACGAAATAACGAGACAAAGGGGTACCTAACGTTTATTGGGTTTCTTGAGTATATTGGGCCTTAACCCAACAAACCGAACAAACTCAAGAAACTTCCATGAAGGGAAAACCTCTAAGGGCGCCGCAGGTAATCATCGCGTTTATCACCTCATACACGGGCAACCCCACCACATTGGTGTAAGAACCGCTAATGCGTTCGATCATGAAAGATCCGATTGCCTGGATTGCATATCCGCCGGCCTTGCCAAAGGGTTCGCCTGTATTGATGTAAGCCTCGATCTCTCCTTCGCTCATCTTTTTTACCTTCACCCTGGTATGAACTGCCTCTCTATGCACTGTTATCCCACATGGACCGATGATGCAGAAACCGGTGATGACACGGTGATTTCTTCCGCTGAGAGATAAGAGCATCTCACGGCACTCGCGGGTATCCCTCGGTTTTCCGAAAACCCTTCTTTTCAGAACCACTATCGTGTCCGCACTAAGTATCCAGCGATGTGGGTAGCGATGTCGTACCGATTCAGCCTTTTGCACGGCGACTTGACAGGCCAACTCCGTGGGTGAGAGCCCTCCAAAAGCGGTTTCCTCGATTCCGCTCTCAACAGGCTCAAAAGGGATTCCCAGCTGCGCAAGAAGCTCTTTTCGCCTCGTTGAAGAAGAGGCGAGAACGAGGGGGTTATCCCTGCTTATGGGATGAGGGATCATCATTGGGTAAAGGGGAGCCTAAATAGCTGGCGTGCGTTCTTACTCGTCCGTGCTGCCACCTCCTCAAGGGATATGCCTCTTATATCCGCCACCTTTTGGGCAGTATGCATTACCCGGCTAGGCTCGTTTCTCTTGCCTCTGTATGGAATTGGGGACAGGAAGGGGGAATCTGTTTCGATAAGTATTTTATCAAGGGAGATACGAGTAACGACTTCATGCACCGGGCTCGGGTTCGCAAACGTTACCGTGCCAGCGATAGAGATACAATAACCCATCTCGATAAATGCTTCAGCAAAGTCAATGCCACCGGAAAAACAATGGATCACCCCCCTTGATCCACTACCCTTGAAGCAGGAAAGTATCTCCAATACATCTTCGTGGGCTTCTCTGGAATGCACCACTACCGGTAGGTTACATTGTATTGCTATGTCAAGCTGCTGTTTAAAACGTTTCCTCTGGTTGTGTTTTGATGAAAGGTTGCGATAAAAATCAAGCCCGATCTCACCAATGGCTACCACCTTTTTTCCTGCGGAGATCGACTCTATTTGCTTAAGGTCTTTGTTATCAGCGAAATCTGCATTGTGAGGATGAATACCTACGGCAGCGAATGCAGAGGGGTACTTCTCAGTCAGGGAAATGGCCTTGAGGGAACTGTTCACATCGATCCCAACTGTTATCAGTTGTCTCACATTGGCTGATAAGGCCCTCTGAATAACCTCATCCCTATCTGAATCGAATTCCTCCATATCGAGATGTGCATGAGAGTCAATAAACATACCCGCTCTAAGGGACCTCCTCCCAAACGAAATACTCATTTCAAGGAATCTACCTTTTTTAGGCGATTGGTGCTATTTTGTCAAAATGATTCGAAGGGCAATCAATTATGAGATGAGCAAAAACCCATACTCTATGCAAGCGATAATAATCCATTGACTTTCTTCCAAGCTCTTTTTATAAATTTATCTTGTATGAGGAAGGGAATTTCCTTCTTTTTTTTCCGTCCAATAGGTCTGTATCGCCAAAAGGCTTTACGCAGGAAAAACAAAATGTTGTGGAAAGAACTATAAAGGTATGGTATTAAAAATCTACGTATAATAGATATGTAATCACCATGGCGCTTCCCAAAGAACAAAATGAAATGGAAAAGAGTCCCGATATAGAGGTCTTGCAAAAGGAACTGCAATTCAGCAAGAGCCTTAATTTCATCACAAACAAGATCCATTCTGCAAAGAATGTTGACGAGATATTGATCAACTTAAAGGACAGCATTCTCACGTTGTTCGATGTGGATCGTATTACCATCTATATTGTCGATGGAGCGCATAAAGAGCTCGTATCAAAATTTAAGGTAGGCGATGAGATTAACGAGATACGGATTCCCATTACCAATGCAAGTATTGCAGGACACTGTGGCATATCAGGAAGGATTCTCACTATTAAAAATGCCTATGATGAAAAGGAACTCAAGGAACTCAATCCAGAGCTTTCCTTTGACAAGAATTGGGATCAAAAGACAGGCTATATGACAAAGCAGGTCTTGGTTGCGCCGATCAAGTTCAGCAAATACCTACTGGGCGTGATTCAGCTTATTAATAAGGTTTCTGGAAACCAGTTTACCCTGGAAGACCAACAATCTCTTACCGAGATCGCCAAGGTCCTCGGCATTGCCTTTTACAACCAACAGCGGCTTAGGCAACAGGCCAGGAAGACAAAATTCGATTACCTTATCACTAACAACATTATCGCTCAAAAGGACCTCGACCAGGCTATGATCCTGGCACGGAAGATGAAGAGCAGCATCGAAAGCATTCTCATGTCCGATTACCACGTGTCCAAGGAGGACATCGGGAATTCTCTCAGCGAATTTTATAATACAAGATTTATACCTTTCGAGGAGAAGATGGTAATCCCAGGCCAGTTACTGAAAAATCTCAGGCCTACATTTTTGAAGAATAACCTCTTCGTTCCTGTGACCCAATCCGATTCCAAGATTGTGATAGCGATGGAAAATCCCAACTACCTCCCCGCACAAGACACCGTAAAAGGGCTCATAAAGGGTAAGGAGTTCGAGTTCTGCGTGTCGTTAAAGGAGGACATCATCAAGATGATCGATCACTTCTTCGATGTCTCACGATCAGGCCTGAATGAATCCAGGGCCAGGAGCATCGAGGAGATTCTAGGGCAGCTCGACACCGGAGAGGAAGAGGCCGAAGAGATGTATGGGATGAGCGAAGAAGACGGGGCCATCGTTCAGCTCGTCAACAAGATGATCATCGATGCGAACAATAGGGGAGCATCGGATATCCATATAGAGCCTCGGCTGGGTAAGGCCGATGCTGTGATCAGGTTTAGGATTGACGGGTCCTGCCAGGTATACCAGACCATACCTTACACATATAAAAGCGCTATCTGTTCCAGAGTCAAGATCATGAGCGATCTGGATATCGCAGAACGTCGACTTCCCCAGGACGGTAAGATCAAGTTCAAGAAGTACGCTCCGTTGGACCTCGAGCTGAGGGTCGCCACAATTCCAACTTCAGGGGGAAATGAGGATGTGGTCATGCGATTGCTGGCCTCGGGCGAGCCTATCTCTCTTGATAAGATGGGCATGAGGGATCGCGATTACGATGAGTTTATTAGTATGATAGAGAAGCCTTACGGCATCGTGCTTGTGGTTGGTCCCACTGGAAGCGGAAAGACCACCACCCTCCATTCGGCCCTGCATTACATCAATAGACCTGAGACCAAGATATGGACCGCAGAAGACCCGGTGGAGATCACCCAGGAGGGACTTCGCCAGGTTCAGATGCAGCCGAGGATTGGGCTTAATTTCGCAGCCGCCATGAGGGCGTTTCTGAGGGCAGACCCCGACGTGATCATGGTTGGGGAAATGCGGGATGAGGAGACTACCTCTATGGGCATCGAGGCATCCCTTACAGGTCACCTCGTATTCTCCACCCTGCACACAAACAGCGCACCTGAGACCATCACACGGTTACTCGACATGGGGATGGATCCCTTCAACTTCTCCGATGCCGTCCTGGGGATCCTGGCGCAGCGACTGGTGAGAACTCTGTGCAAGGACTGTAAAGAGCCATATCATCCATCAGAGGATGAATTCGAGTCCTTGGTTCGATCTTACGGAGAGGGCTTTGATAAGCTGGGCGTCACGTACAATAATGAGCTTAGGATCTATCGTCCCAAGGGCTGTCAGAAGTGCAATAACACCGGATACAAGGGAAGAGCAGGACTCATCGAACTGCTGGCCGGCACCAAAGAGATGAAGAACCTGATTCAAACCAAGGCCAAGATGGAGGAGATCAGGGCCCAGGCTATTGAGGACGGAATGGCCACCCTTATGCAGGACGGTATCAGAAAAATATTCCTTGGACAGACCGATCTCCGCCAAGTTCGGAAGGTGTGCATGTAAGAAGTCTTGGTCATGGGAAATTTCCGGCGTGCATCAAGCCCGCGGTTTCCTCAATGCCCATCATAATATTCATATTCTGCAAGGCGTTCCCTGCTTGACCCTTCACGAGATTATCGATCACGCTGATCGCGATGAGTTTTCCCGTTCTCGGGTCTGTGTTGAGAGAGATGTTGCAAAAATTGCTTCCCCTCACATCGGCGGTGCTGATCAGCTCTCCATGACTGAATACCCTAATAAAGGGCTCATCGGCATATACGGCCTGGTAGACATCCTTCACACGCTCTCCATTCACCTCTGGCAAAATGTCTGCATAAATAGTGGCGATGATCCCCCTACTCAAGGGCACCACGTGAGGCGTAAATGTGATCGTGACCTCCCCTCCGCTCACCGCAGTCAGCTCTCGCTCGATCTCATAGACGTGCTGATGGCCCGTCACCCTATAGGCATTCATTGACTCATGACGAGCCGGAAAGTGGAAAAGCGGTGAAGGG
>CAYPNL010000015.1:0-2252 GCA_964412045.1 uncultured Desulfobacteraceae bacterium | reverse complement strand
GACGAGGTAGCCACTTAGAATGCCGTATTTGGTACGAAAAACCGGCCCTTTTAGAGTGCCGGCTTTTCGTTGTAAGAAAGAGAAAATGATTTCCCCATTCCCATGCACCAGGTAGTTTCAAAGGGCTAAATTGTTACAGAACGCACAAGGAACGAAAAAGGCGCGTTATGGCGGGAGCAAGGATAAGCGGGTTTGACAATGAGCGATATATAGCAGAGCAGACCTATGCCATTCATGAGAGAGTACAACGATATAACAATAAACTGTATCTGGAGTTTGGAGGGAAGCTACTCTATGATTTTCACGCCTCTCGGGTCTTACCGGGGTACGATCCAAATGTGAAGATGCGGCTTCTACAGAAGCTAAAGGACAATGCTGATTTCTTACTTTGCATTTACGCTGGTGATATAGAGCGGAAAAAGATACGGGCGGATTTCGGCATCACCTACGATTCTGATGCGCTTAAGCTCATAGATGAATTGAGGGAGTGGGGGATCAATGTGCTTGGCGTGGTCATCACGCGTTTCGATCACCAGCCATCGGCTGTGATATTTAAGAACAAGTTAGAGAGACGGAACATTACCGTATACACCCATCGCTATACAAAGGGCTACCCAACGGATGTGGATATGATTGTAAGCGATGACGGATACGGGGCAAATACCTATATAGATACCGCGAACCCTCTTGTGATCGTCACCGGTCCAGGTCCCGGTAGTGGAAAACTGGCTACGTGCCTGTCTCAGATGTATCATGACTACAGGCAGGGAATTAAGAGCGGATATGCGAAGTTCGAGACTTTCCCCATCTGGAATTTAGCCATAAAGCATCCGGTTAATGTCGCCTATGAGGCAGCAACGGCGGATATCGGGGATTTTAACATCATCGATCCATTTCACCTAGAAGCATATGGTAAGGCGGCGGTAAATTACAATCGAGATGTAGACATCTTCCCTGTACTGAAGAGAATTATGGAGAAGATAACAGGTGCAGAACCATCATATCGGTCTCCCACCGATATGGGAGTAAATCGCGCCGGTTTTGCCATCACTGATGATGCCATTGTCCAAGATGCTGCCAAGCAGGAGATTATCAGGCGATACTTTCGATACCGGTGTGAGTATGCGATGGGATTCGCTGACAAGGAAACCGTTCAGAGGGTAGAGCTCTTTATCAGGGATTTTAACCTTGCACCGGAATACCGCAGTGTTGTCGAGCCTGCGCGCCACGCTGCTAGCCAGGCGCGTAAGGAAAATAAGGGCAATAAGGGGATTTTCTGTGGGGCAGCAATAGAGTTGAAAGACGGATTTATCGTCACCGGTAATAATTCACCCCTCATGCATGCAGCATCAAGCCTAGTCTTGCATGCCATCAAGCACCTCGCTGAGATTCCTCCCAAGATCAAGTTGCTGACACCGCACATAACGGATTCGCTGAAAAAGCTTAAGACAGAAGTGCTGGACGAAAGGTCTGTCAGCCTCGATCTCGAGGAAACACTCATTGCGCTTGGCATCAGCTCTACAACCAATTCTGCCGCTCAGCTGGCCCTGGAGAAATTAAAGGATCTTCGTGGCTGTGAGGTCCATATGACGCACATCCCCACGCAAGGAGATGAAGCAGGGTTGAGGAGGTTAGGCGTGAACCTAACGAGCGATCCAAATTTTTCCTCGAAAAACCTCTTCATTTACTGAATCTCAAATCGTCTAAGGGATTTTTCGACAACAGAGGAAAGCCTGATGAGGACACCCACAATTACCGCCTTGATCCTATGCTGCATCGTGGCAACCCTCTGTGGATGTGCTGAAAATAGAACCTACCTCATTGACCTACGGTATATCAGGGAAAAAGAGTCCCCTCTCAGCTCTCTGATGGTGGGAGTGTGTTTATTTGAGGATTTGAGGGAGAAAGCACAGTCAGGAGCAATTGGCCTCAGGAACAGGAGAGGTGAGAAGGTGGATTTCCTGAAAGCAGAAGCCATGAGCGTTTCGGAATCAGTTACTCGGGCTGTGAAGGACTACTTTTCCGAGAGAGGATACAAGGTCACTGATTATACTACATGGAATAAGCGTATCCAGGGTCTTTCAGGGGCACCTGAAGCGATATCCCTCGTGGTAGGAGGGAATATCGAATCATTCATGGTTGAAGCGCATTCTGGTCTTGCCATTACAGAGACGACATACAAGGTGAAGCTCGTTGCATTTATCGGGCAGGTACCGCAAAAGAAGGTTTCTATCACAACTGCAGAAAGCACT
>CAYPNL010000014.1:0-12936 GCA_964412045.1 uncultured Desulfobacteraceae bacterium | reverse complement strand
ATAGCATAATTTGAAGACCTCTCCGCCGTTCTCCTTTATGACATCAATGATCTCTTTGTAAGGGGCTACAGTCTCCACGGTCGTTTGTAATCCTCGTTTCTCGCCGTAATGATTGTTAAGCGTTTCCTGGTTCAAAGCTTCAGCGTTCAGAGGTTACGAAGGTTGTCGGTTGTGAGCTTTGGCTCCCAGGTAGTTGGCTCACCGCATACGCACTCCGTGAACGCCAAAGCCATAAACCTTTACCGAACCTTTGAACCTTTGAACCCTGAACCCTGAACGGTTATAATAGGTTAGGCCTTCTTTGATAGAGATATTCGTGCAATGGTATCCATTACCTTTTGTATCCCATATGTGTCCGCCAATGATTCCAATCCTATCTCAAGTTCCTCCTGCTCCACTTCTTCGACTATTTCCTCTTCTCTTTCTTCATATGTCAGGGCATCGGCTAAACACCACTGAACACACATCGGCTCTTCTAAAGGCGGATCGCTTTCACACATGTCGCATTTGAGGGGGAGACCGGAATCGGGTTCTTTGAAAATATCCCTGGATGGACAAGAAGCCCTGCAAAAGGCACACTCTTCGTATTCCTTTCCGTCAATCACATATTTGTCTCTCCCGGGACATTCGGCTGAGGTATACTCACCCGCTAATACAGGAACATATATATCTCTTAAGGGATAACGAATCACCCGGATACGAGACCGACCCGGATTATTGCCGCTATATTTTGGGCTTGAGTGAAAGGCAGAGCATATTACCTCACAAGCCCGGCAACCATTGCATTTATCCGCATCAATCTTTATCGTTTTGATTATTCTCTTTTTTTTCTCAGCAGTCACCATTCACTCCCTCCGCGCTATTTCATCTCTTTTTCCACTGAATTCTCTTTGTAAGGGTTCACAGGTTCCGGGTTCCGGGTTCCGGGTTCCGGGTTCAAGGTTAGGGACGAGGGCGGGATAGAAGCCCCAAATGTTTTTAAAGCATGCTGAATATGCCAAACAGCATCAGATGGGCGGCCAATTTCCACCCCTCCAATAACGGATCCGGAATTCTCTGATGTAACTAAGTCTCCAAAATCGGATCCGGGGGCAGACGACCCTGAACCCCTGAACCTTTGAACCCGTGAACGGCTATTTATCTTGAGAAGGAGTCCCTTCGTTATCTGTCAAGATACCCCTCTGCACAAAGTCCTCGCTTACGTAATCCAAATCTAATTCGTGCAAAGACTCTCTCGTGGGAATACCCTGATTATCCCACCCCTTAAATTTGTAATATTCATCTAAGAGCTTTTCTTCGAGCTCGGGAAATCTTTTCTTCCAATGGTCCTCTGGAGGCTTCTCGTCCTTTCTCCTCATGCCTCTTCTTATATTGACAGCTCTAATCAACGTTCGATTTCTCTTGGCTGCTTGCGATAGTCCGGCTTCATCCAGATCGATCCCGGCGCCTGATGAGATAAATTTCGGGTAATTGTGCATATGATACGCAGGTTTCAAGGGGAATGACGACAAACCGGCGCAGACACCGAGGGCGTCATCGATGTAGTGCATCTTCTCCATCCAATCAACAATTTCACACACTGCTTCAATAGGCGGGTAAAATGGGATAGAGTTTTCTCCGCGCAGTTCCCAGTCCAAAAAATATTGCTTAAACTTTTCATCAGGAACCTGGATCCAATCCTTGACAAACTCTTCTCTATCCTCTCTGGTCGGAAAAGGCGCCTGGGGGAACTGCCCTTCAATTTGGGTAATGTTGACCTTCTCGCCAGTGCAATACATAAGGAAATAAATGGGATTCAGCATGCCGAGCTTGAGCGGAAGCTGCTCATGTTTTTTTATATTATTGTGAGCATATGCTTGTGCACCCTTACCAATCTGCTGGGCCGCCCAATACGTGCCATTAGCCAAAACATCTCCGATGCCTTCTCTCCGAACAATCCTGTCAAGCAACCAATAGAATCTTCCCTCGGTATCAGACGGCATTCCCGGCATATCCTGGTCGGTCAAGATGCCGGCTTCATAAAGCTCAAGGGCGAAGGCCATCGTTTGCGGGGCTGTGAATGCATCCACTCCATACTCCGTAGCGCGCTGGGCGATTGTAAGACCAAAATCCAGGTCTGACATGGCCCCCATGGTATAGGTAAGTTTCGAGTAGCATTTCATCATGTATGTTGAGAGTCCTGGGACATTCATGAGTGCCCCGCATTGCATCGGGCAGTTATAGCAGCTTACAAACCGCTCCAGCGCGTTATCAAGGCTCGCCGACCACTTTTTTTCGACTTCCTGGGTCCAAAAGTCCTTTCTCCGCACACGCGCATTTCCCCAGGCGAAATTGGTGGTGTGCCACTCCTCATCATGGACTGCCATCTCTTGTGGTGATCCAAGCCCGGCTAGAATAGGAGGCACGTTTTTGATTGGATGATCTGCCCGGTATTGAATATATTCCAGGACCTCATTGCAAAGCCCGATAAATTCATCCGGGCGGGCAATATTGATATCCTTTGTCCCACGAACAGCTATCGCCTTTAACCCTTTGTCTCCCATAACAGCGCCTATTCCTCCTCGGCTGGCACTGGACCTTCCCTGCTCGATAGAGGCAAAATAGACCCTCTTTTCACCGGCCATGCCGATAGCCGCCACCTGAGCTCTAGGATCCTTCAACTCCTCTAAAATAAGGTCTGCTGTTTCGACAGCGCCTTTCCCCTGAAGATGAGAGGCGTCACGTATTTCTATTTTGTCATTATGTATCCACAAATAAACCAGATCCGGGGACTTACCGCGAATGATCACCTTGTCATAACCGGCATACTTCAATTCCGGCGCCCAAAATCCTCCCATCATGGAATATGCCATCAACAAGGTCTGAGGAGAGATGGTAGAAACAATGGTACGATTAGCCCCAGGGGCAGGTGTACCGCATAAAAGACCGGTGCTGAATATCAGTAGATTATCAGGAGAAAAGGGTTCAACGTCAGGGGGCACCCTATCCCACAATATCTTGGCGTTTGTACCCAGACCCCCAAGATGGAGTTCGGTTAATTGTGGGTCAGTCGCTACCCTCTCAATGCTTCCTAAGGATAGATCAACCTCTAAATTGTACCCTGTCTCTGCATACCTCATTTTTTTCCCTTTCTAAATTGTCTGCATCCTGCAGCCTGCTTTTTGAGTATTTATGGGTTGCAGGGCCTCATAAGCCTTTCATGCTGATCCAATTTTCTCCACAAATACAGAGATACTCAATCGATGCTCTTTTTTAGATTAATAAATTCGCACCTGTCAAATCCAAGTGACTTAAAAAAAGACAATAGATCCGTGGAGTCCCAACTAACTGAGGTAAAGATATTCTTTATTCCTCTGTCCGCAATGACATCGAAAATTTCTTTTGCCAGTCTTTTTCCGATGCCGCTTCCCATATACTTTGGTTCAACACCGAAAACTCCGATCCAAGCGCTCTTTTCAAGGCCAAATCCACCGTAGACAATGTAAGCGATCATGTACCCAACGACCTTTTCATTATGTTCCGCAACAAAGCCCACCCTATCTTCCTTATCCGCTTCGTGGGCAATGACGTTACGGTGCTCCTCGCTGCTGGCCTCTTTTGTAATCGCCTCGCGGATCCTGACAATATCATTGGCATCATGTGCCTGCAATCTTCGTATCACTATATCTTTCAATTGCCCCCCTAATACCCCTAGGTGTTTATTCAATCTATCCTGATTATCTTTACCTGTTTGCCTACCCAATCCGGCGGGAGATAGACCCGCCCACTGTTGCCACTCAGCTTGACCTCTTTCTCGAGCATCTCCTCGCCGTAAATCTCAAACTTCACCTTTGTTGGAATCTCTTCAGTGGGAGAGGCATCTTTTCTTTTTTCTTCCATTGCGTATTCTTCTTAAAGGATATCGTTGATAACGAAAGGGAATTCCTGCATATCAGGACTTAAGCAAAACCTTGTTGTGGCTATAAATTAGCTATAATGTAACTACTTTTGCTTGTCAATAAAAAAATTCCGTCGCTCCTCGACTATCTGCCGGCAATGGGCATCTCCCGGAAGAGGAGGTTCACCAGGCAGTTTCAAAAGGCTAACGTGTTACTTCGCCTGATGGCGAGGGGTTTCAACCATGCCCGAGCAGATCACAAAGCTAGTTTTGTTTTGTATCCAGTCATTTTAGCTTGACTTAAAATGGAAGAGAAAATATATCTTTTACGGCTATATGTAGAATAAATCGGTTATCTGCGAACCTCAAGGCAAGGAGATATATATGCAAGAAGCAGTTATTGTGGGAGGAGTGAGAACACCTGTCGGATCATTCGGCGGATCGTTGAAGAGTACACCGGTAGTTTCCTTGGGTGCGCTCGTGTTAAAAGAGGCCTTAAAAAGACTCGGGTTGAGGCCGGTGACCTCGGAGGGGCTGATGAGCTTTGAGCCGGATGCCCTTAAGGGCGCTGGCATGATAGGGTTGGAGAAGAATGCCTATGATTACCCCGACTCCCTTCAGCCAATACAGATCGATGAGGTGATCATGGGCAATGTGATAGGTGCTGGACAGGGGCAAAACGTTGCCAGGCAGTCAACCATACATGCGGGCATACCAAAGGAGGTGAACGCATGTACCGTCAATAAGGTCTGTGCCTCGGGCATGAAGGCTGTGGCGCTGGCTGCACTTGCCATACGGGCGGGTGAAAAGGATATCATGCTCGCCGGGGGCATGGAGAACATGAGCATGGCTCCCTATGCGCTTCATGCCGCGCGTTGGGGTGCGAGGATGAACAACACCGACTTGGCAGACCTGATGATCTTCGACGGTCTGTGGGAGATCTTCTATGGGTATCACATGGGAATAACCGCTGAAAATATAGCCGAAAAATACGGGATCTCGCGAACCGAACAGGATGAACTCGGCGCTATGAGCCATTCACGTGCGAGGAAGGCGATCGCCGATAGAATATTCGCGCAAGAGATCACACCTGTATCCATCCCCCAGAGGAAGGGCGAGCCGCTCATATTCGACACCGATGAAAGACCTATGGACACCAGCGTGGAAAAGATGGCAAAGCTGTCTCCAGCCTTTAAAAAGGATGGCACCGTAACAGCTGGTAATGCCTCGGGGATCAACGATGCCGCTGCTGCGCTGCTCTTGATGAGCGCTGAAAAAGCAAGGGATCTCGGGTTAAAACCCATCGTCAAGATCAAGGCCTACGCATCGGGCGCCATAGACCCTGCTTTTATGGGCCTTGGTCCCATCCCGGCGGTCAGAAAGGTGCTTAAAAGCACGGGGCTGACGATAGGCGATTTCGGTGAAGTCGAGCTCAACGAGGCGTTTGCCTCACAATCTATCGCGTGCATCAGGGAATTGGGGCTTGATCTCGATAAAACCAACCTCCTGGGCAGTGGGATATCCATCGGTCACCCGATCGGCTGCACCGGAGCAAGGATCGTGATAACCCTGATGAACGAGATGGTGAGAAACGATATAGAGCTAGGCCTTGCTACCCTCTGCATAGGAGGAGGTCAAGGCATGGCCATGGCCCTCGAGAGAGTGTAGTAAGTATTGGCAATTGATAGTTGAATATGGATGGTTTGGTAAAAAGTCGTCACCCCGTTGAAAAACGGGGTCCAGGTTTCTTGTAACTTTTTGAAAATACTGGATTCCGGCTTTCGCCGGAATGACGAAAAATGTTCCTTTTCGACTTTTTACGAGTTTGTCAATATGGAACATTACAAAGAATCAATCGTCAATAGTCAATCAAACATAGTAAATCGAAGAAGGAGCATTCCATGACCTACGAAAGCATTATCTTCGAACAACAAGATGAGATCGCTATCATCAGGTTTAACCGGCCAAAGGCCCTGAATGCGATTAATCCATCTGTAATCGCAGAGGTGAGCGATGCCCTGGACGCTATCAAGGCAGACACGTCCATAAAGGTTCTTATCCTTACCGGCGAAGGAGACAAGGCCTTTGTGGCAGGGGCAGATATAGCCACCATGAAGGATTACACGCCTCTGCAAGGCAAGTACTTCTCAGCACAAGGCCATGAGCTCTTTTTTGAGCTGGAGTCTCTCCCCATACCGGTTATCGCCTGCGTCAACGGCTTCGCCCTTGGAGGAGGATGTGAATTGGCCATGGCCTGTGACTTTATCTACGCAGCCGACTCTGCAAAATTCGGCCAGCCTGAGATAAACCTGGGGATTATCCCCGGCTTCGGCGGGACCCAGAGGCTCTCGAGGCTCGTGGGAAAGTCGATGGCCAAGGAGCTCTGCATGACAGGAGCGATGATCAGCGCCCAGGAGGCCAAGGATATCGGGCTCGTGAACAAGGTATTCCCGAAGGAAGCGCTCTGGGAAGAGACCGTCAAGGTGGCAAAGATACTTGCATCAAAGGGCAAGGTCTCCATGAGGGCGGTGAAGGAGACGATCAACAGGGGCTACGACCAGGATTTGAGGACCGGCTGCCACATGGAAGCCGATGCCTTCGGCATATGCATGGCAAGCGAGGATGCCAGAGAGGGAATGGGGGCCTTCTTAGAAAAAAGAAGGGCCGGGTTTAAAGGTGGGCTCCTTTAGACGTGGAGGAACGATGGAATTCAAGCTCAACAAGGAACAGGAAGCGATCCAGAAGGCCGCAAGAGAATTCGCCAAAGGCGAGTTTGACAAGGAAATTGCCCTTGAACATGAAAGGAGCCATACATTCCCTTCAGAGATCTGGAAAAAGGCCTGTGAACTGGGTTTCATAGGCATCCACTACCCGGAGGAATACGGCGGGCAGGAGTACGGCATCTTTGAAAACGCCCTCGTTGCCGAAGAATTCTGTCGGCAGGATTCAGGAATCGGCGTCGCCCTGAGCCTCGCCGATTTCTCCTCTGAGATCATCCTAAGGTGCGGCAGCGATGAGCAGAAAGAGCGTTACCTGATTCCTGTTGCCAAAGGCGAGGCCATTTCAAGCGGGGGATTTACCGAGCCAAACCACGGAAGCGACATTACCCTCATGGATACAACTGCCGTAAGACAGGGTAATGCGTATACCATAAACGGGGTAAAGACCTTTATCACCAACGGGACCATAGGGAACTTTGTCCTGGTTCTCTGCCAAACAAATTTTGAGGCAACACCGTCATATCGGGGCCAATCCGTCATTATCGTCGAAAAAGGAACGCCAGGGTATTCTACTGCCGATGTCGGTGAAAAAATGGGCATAAAGATGACCTCAACCGGGGAGCTTTCATTTAATGATGTGAGAGTTCCCCTTTCTAATCTCGTAGGTCAAGAAAACAAGGGTTTCTATCAGGTTCTGGAGTTCTTCGATGAGAGCAGGATCGAGATAGCGGCCCAGGCGCTCGGGATTGCCGAGGGCGCCTTTGACCGGGCACTTGCATACTGCAAAGAGCGTGTCCAGTTCGGGAAAAAGCTGGCACAATTCCAGATCACACAGCATAAACTCGCAGATATGGCGGCCAAGATAGAGCTTGCAAGTCTCATCGTATATAAATCGGCCTGGAACTTCGATCAAGGCAGGATTGATCCAAAACTAACCTCTATCGCAAAGATGTATGCAGCACAAACAGCAGTTGAAGTAGCCTACGAGGCTATTCAACTATTGGGAGGATACGGCTACATGCTTGAATATGAGGTGGAACGTTTTTATCGAGACGCCAGGATAATGGAGATCTATGAGGGAACAAAGGAGATACAAAAAAATACGATAGCCAGTGCGTTATTAGGAAAATTGTAACAATGTAGCTTTTTGAAAACGACGACCGCTTATTGCGTATGGCCGCATACGTGAGCCGTGGTGAGGCCTAGGGGCATGGAGCTGTCTTTTTTCCCATCATACCCTTGAACAGGGGGCATCAGCGTGCCGCTTCAAATCATGCGCACAAGCACCTGGTCATTGTCTTCTAGGGTCTTTGTCCGTGTGCGCTCGTTTGAAGCGGCCTTCCGAGTTGTCTTTATTAGGGTATGATGGGAAAAAAGACAGCTCCATGCCCATGCACCAGGTCGTTTCAAAGGGCTCCATTGTTACGGAAAATTTTAGCAGAGGGTATGATGTTTAAAAAAAAGATACTGGAAAAGATATCTGCTGATGCTAAAATTTGGCAAAGGCTCTATAAAGAATCTCTTGCAAATAGCCCCGAAAGATTGGAGCGATTCTCTACTGTTTCAGACCATCCTATCAAAAATCTCTTTACCCCGCTCGACATCGCAGATCTTGACTATTCATGTGATATCGGATTCCCTAATCAATATCCATTTACCAGGGGAGTGCAGCCCACCATGTACCGGGGCAGGTTGTGGACCATGAGGATGTTCGCAGGCCTCGGTACTGCGAACGATACCAACAAGCGGTTTCACCTGCTGGTCAATCAGGGGCAAACCGGGCTGTCAACGGCATTCGATATGCCCACGCTCATGGGATATGATACCGACTCTCCCAAGGCGCGGGGGGAGTGCGGCAGGTGTGGGGTGGCCATCGATACCCTGAGCGATATGGAGGTCCTGTTCGAGGGTCTGCCTATCGACAAGATCACTACCTCCATGACTATCAATCCACCAGCACCGGTGCTGTGGGCCATGTACATCGCCATGGCAGAGAAACGGGGAATATCCAGGCACATGATCGGGGGCACGATCCAGAACGATATGCTCAAGGAGTTCATCGCCCAGAAGACCTTCATGCTTCCCCCCAAACCATCGATGAGACTTATCACTGATACCATCGAATTCGGCACCAATGAGGTGCCCCGCTGGAACACCATCAGCATCAGCGGGTACCACATCCGTGAGGCCGGCTCAACCGCGGTCCAGGAGCTCGCCTTCACCCTCGCCGACGGCATCGCGTATGTGGAGGCTGCCCTGGAGCGAGGTCTCGATATCGATTCCTTTGCGCCTCGTCTGTCATTTTTCTTCAACTCCCATCTGGATTTCTTTGAGGAGATCGCCAAATTCCGAGCCGCCCGGAGGATGTGGGCAAGGATCATGAAAGAGCGGTTCAAGGCCAAAGATGAGCGCTCGATGTGGCTCAGGTTCCATACCCAGACCGCAGGCTGCTCGCTCACCGCACAGCAACCTTACAACAACGTGGTACGGACAGCCCTTGAGGCACTGGCAGCAGTAGTGGGAGGCACCCAGTCGCTCCACACGAACTCCCTCGATGAGGTTCTGGCCCTCCCTACCGAGGAGGCGGCCACCATCGCGCTCAGGACCCAGCAGATCATCGCTGAGGAGTCGGGAGTAGCCAACACCATCGACCCCTTGGCCGGGTCCTACTTCGTGGAACACCTCACCAATAACCTTGAAGAGGAGGCCTTTGCCTATATCAACAAGATCGACGATATGGGAGGCATGGTAGCGGCAATCGAGCGCAATTACCCCCAGATGGAGATAGCCGATGCCGCTTACAAATACCAGACGCAGATCGACAGCAAAGAGAAGACCGTGGTGGGGGTCAACAAATATTACACCGAAGAGGAGTTCCCCGTAGACATCCTTCATATCGATCCGGAACTGGAGAGACAGCAGATAGAACGCACCAACCAGGTAAAGGAGTGCAGGAATAAGGGAGAGGTAGCCGCGGCCCTGGACCGATTGGGCGAGGCGGCTCAAGGGCATGAGAACCTCATGCCTTTCATCATCGATGCAGTGAATGCCTCAGCCACGGAGCAGGAGATCTGCGATGTGTTCAGGGATATCTTCGGCATCTACCGAGATCCCGGCGTATACTAAGTGGATATTGTTATGGAACGCAAAGAACAAACTAAACAGGGGCAACGGAAGGTACGGATCCTTGTTGCAAAACCGGGCCTCGACGGCCACGACAGGGGCGCCCGGATCATAGCCAGAGCTTATCGGGACGCCGGCTTCGAGGTCGTGTACTCCGGACTTCACCAGACCCCTGAGGAGATCGTCCAGGCAGCTATCCAGGAGGACGTGGACATGATAGGGCTCTCCAGCCTGGCAGGCGCCCACATGTACCTGTTCCCCAGGGTGGTGGAACTACTCAAAGAAAAGGGCGCCGAGGATATCGTGGTGTGCGGGGGAGGAATATTCCCGCAGGAGGATATCCCCAAGCTGAAAAAGGCGGGAATCAAAGAGATCTTCACCCCCGGCACGCCTCTGAAGGAGGTCGTGGGATGGGTTGAGGAACACGTGGAGCCACGGCAGTGAGAGGAGATACGAGCCACATAATGGAGAAGGTCACCTCCGGTGACATCAGGACGGTAGCCAAACTGATACGCGATATCGACGACAAGGTGCCCGAGGCGCGAGAATTCTTGAAGGACCTTTATCCCTTTACGGGCAGGGCATATGTCATCGGCATTACCGGATTTCCGGGGGTCGGGAAAAGCACCTTAGTGGATCAGATGGTCGCCCATTTGAGAGCCAATGGAAAAACTGTGGGGGTCCTGGCCGTTGATCCAACCAGTCCTTTTAGCGGCGGTGCGATCTTGGGTGACCGAGTCAGAATGCAGCGGCACAGCATGGATGAAGGGGTATTCATACGTTCAATGGCAACCAGGGGATACTTCGGAGGGCTCACCCAATCCACGAGAAGCGCGATCGATGTCCTGGACGCGATGGGAAAGGATTATATCCTCGTTGAAACCGTCGGTGTAGGGCAAGACGAGATAGATATTGTTCAAAGCGCCCATACCACCATTATCGTGCTCGTGCCCGGAATGGGAGATGATATCCAGGCCCTCAAGGCGGGCATCCTGGAGGTAGGAGACATCTTTGTGGTAAACAAGGCCGACAGGGAGGGGGCGGACCGGACAATAAACGACATCAGATTGATGATCGAGATGGATGAGAGGAGATACGAGCATGGCTGGAAGCCTTCTATTCTAACTGCCCAGGCCGTATTTAACAAAGGCATTAAGGAAATCCTGGAAGAGATTGAAAACCACCGCGCATTCTTGGCATCATCCCCGGAACGGCAATCCGCCCTTCGGTATGAAAAGGCTAAAAACGATCTTACAGAAATGGTAAAGGACCGGATTATCACTGAGGTCCTTGCTGATATCGTGAACTCCGGAGAGTTCGAGGAGGCCATTACAGCTATAATGGAAAGAAGGCTTGATCCCTATACCGCCTGTGATACAATAGTGTCTAACAGGTTAAAATTAGGCATGAAATAATGGATACTACCATTCCCAAGTGCGTCCTTAACCTTATCTTATCATTGATTGCTATTTTTTTTATCCTCTTTGGCATAAACCTCCTCTATATGGCCTACCAGATTCTTGATCCCTTTTCCTTTGTCATCACCTTCTTTGCATCGAATCTCATCATCCTCATCAGCGCAACGCTGCTGTTGGGCTTTATTCTCAGGATCGTGGAAACTCTCAAAAAAGAAAGGCAGGAGAAAGGCTTAAACGGAACAGGTTAGGGGGTAACGTATGCCACAACTCAAAAAGGGCAAGTCCTTGGGCAAGAGGATGCAGGAGGTACGATTAACCAAGGGATTAAGCATTGAATTCCTTTCCAACGAGACGGGTTTTTCAGCTGACTACATCTCGAGCGTGGAAAAAGGGGAAATAGTTCCTCCTGTAGCTACGATCTTACGGCTTTCAAGGGCCCTCGAGATCGATAGCGGCTTACTGCTCAAAGAGGAGATGCGTGCGGCGGATAAGAAGAAGGCAGAGGATTTTCGGAAAAGGACAGAGGACTATAGTTACCAGACATTGACCCCGGAGGCCATTCATAAACATCTCAAGGCATTCAAGGTCTTCATAGATCCGATTGCGGATCATAAAGGAGTCGGATATCAGCATGAAGGAGAAGAGTTCATCTACGTGCTCAAGGGAACGATCGAGGTTATAGTTGGGGACAATACGACCATCTTGAGCCCTGAGCATTCCATCCATTTCAACTCCTCCATTGTGCATAAGCTGAGAAATGTGAGCCGGGAAAAGGCGGAATTGATTGTGGTGTTGTATACGCCATAGTCCAAAATCGGAAATCGGAAATCGGAAATTAACTATGTCCTACCAACTCAATGAAGAACAACAGATGATCCAGGCCATGGTGAGGGATTTTGCCCGAGAGGTGATTCTTCCCACTGCAGCCGAGAGGGATAAGAGCAAGGAATTCCCTCGAGATATCATACGTCAGTTGGGAGAGCTGGGGGTCATGGGCATGAGCGTTCCACCGGAATACAATGGAGCAGGGGTGGACACCATCTCTTACAGCTTGGCGCTCCAGGAACTAGGATATGCATGCGCCTCTACTGCCGTGATCGTATCGGTTCACAACAGTGTCTCTTGTGGCCCCATATACAAATTCGGGTCCGATTTTCTCAAAAACACATACCTCTCATCCCTGGCACCGGGGAAAAAGCTTGGCTGCTTTGCCTTGACAGAAGCAGGTGCGGGCTCAGATCCGGCCAGCCAAAAGGCAACCGCTACAAAGGATGGGAGCACCTATATCTTGAATGGCACAAAGGTTTGGATTACCAGCGGGAAAAGCTCCGATATCGTGGTAGCCACCGCTTACACCGACAAGGGCAAGAAACACCGGGGCATCAGTGCATTCGTGCTGGAGAAGGGAATGCCCGGCTTTACTGAAGGGCCTGCTGAGGATAAGATGGGCCAGAGGGCCTCTGACTCCTCGAGCTTGATATTCGAGGACTGCCGGGTTCCTGCCGAGAACTTGCTGGGCGAAGAAGGTCAGGGTTTTATTATCGCGATGACCGCCCTTGATGAGGGAAGAATAGGCATCGCGTCCCTGTCGGTGGGAATCTCCCAGGCTTGCCTGGATGCAGCGGTGAGCTACTCAAAGGAGAGAGAGCAATTCGGTAGCCCCCTTTCAAAATTTCAGGGCATTCGATGGATGATAGCTGATATGGCAGTTCAAGTAGAGGCGGCTCGCCTTCTGGCCTTTAACGCCGCTTCTATGAAAGACCGGGGAGAGCGATTCAGCGCCGAGGCGTCTATGGCC
>CAYPNL010000013.1:0-11158 GCA_964412045.1 uncultured Desulfobacteraceae bacterium | reverse complement strand
GGAGATATCCTGTGTAGATCTGCTTCCTTCCCAAAAACGGTTCATGTACAGGTTAGACGAAGAGGAGTTTCTCACCATTGTGTACTACCTGCACAAGACCAGATCCGTGAAATCGGTCTTTCACAGGCGCTCCGACAGGAAAATGGTCGGCGTTTTCGCTTCCCGCACCCCTCACCGGCCATCTAAGATTGCCGTCCAGGATGTAAGGCTGCTCGATATCAGAGGAACGACCCTCTATGTCTCCGGGCTCGATGCCCTCGATGGGAGCCCGGTTCTCGACATCAAGGTGAAACCCAGAAATCCTTGACAATAGGTTCATTTCAGGTCACTATCTATAAAAAAAGAAGGGCTTTAAATATCACGAGACGGTGGGGATATGAGCTGGAATATCCTTAAACTGCGGACCCAAAGAAAGGGGCATGGACCAGATGATGATCTCCAAGTGGTGATTAATCGTATTGAGAAGTTCGCACCCAAACAGCACCTCGGCGAACGAGAGATGTATTACTACCATTACAGGCAGATCAACAAGTATTTTAAACCGCTGCTTGCCCTGCTCGTCGATATCTCGGAGCAAGCCGAACGAGGAAATGATAGAGCGGCACTCGTTCAAGGATTATTCGTAAAGCTCAAAGATTTCTACGATATACATGATACGCTGTCTATGAAACAGGCTGTGGGTGACTATAGTCTTAAAGTCAAACTACTCACACTCCTGAAGATATTTTATAATGACACCACCCTAGCCGGTGGAGAGCTCGACAACTACCTTGAAAGGATAGCGGGTACCTGAACTCTGAGAGGGAGATATGAAAATAAAGGTTGAAAGCGAAAAGATCGTCAAGGCCGTGAAAAAACTCGATGGGATCGAGGTGGTGCTGGAAAACGAAGACGATGCCAAGGAGGCCATTACGCTCATACTGAGAAAAACAGGCCTATTCAAAAGAGAGGAATCCAGCACACTGAAGGATGTGAAGGTAACATCTCTACAGGAATATGCAACCTCGGCGGTAAACTATAAAATGATCTTTCTGCTAGAATTCGTCTTTGCCAACGAGGTCTCCCTCGATACAAAGGTCGCGGTAATTAAGGAGACACAGGAATTCTTCAACAAGATCTGATCCTTCAGGACATCTCGGCATGAAAGTCGTGAGCCAGCTCATCACAATCACGGGTCTTTCCAGACCTATTGGGCCAAATGAGCCCGGTGATCGAACCCTCACGGACCTCGAGAGAACACCAGCGCAGCGAAGTGAGGCCATCGAAGCTTTTCACTACTCCTTGAACCCTAAGCACACATGAGGAAATTATGAGGAGTCGGAAGAAGGAGTGGCTTGGGCTGATTATCTCAGCCTTTTCGGCGAGAGATAGGTATAGATAACCGGGATGACGAAAAGGGTCAGCATGGTGCTTGCAGCCAAGCCCCCGATCACGGAACGGGCCATAGGAGACCAGGACTCTCCTCCTGAACCCAATCCCAGCGCCAGAGGAGTAAGTGCGAGGATGGTGGTAAGTGCGGTCATAAGGATAGGCCGAAGCCTCGTTTTGCCCCCTTCTACCACGGCCTCACGAAGGGAATACCCTCCTGCCCTCAGCTGATTGATATAGTCCACCAGGACAATGGAGTTGTTCACCACGATCCCCGCGAGCATAATAACCCCGATAAAGGCTACAACGCTGAGTGAGGTACCTGTAATGAAGAGTATTGCGATCACTCCCACCACGGCAAGCGGAATAGTCAGGAAAATGATAAAAGGGGCCATAAACGATTCATACAGGGACGCCATGACCATGTACACAATGAGTGCTGCTCCCCCAAAGGCCACCCCCATCCATTGAAAGGAGGTTCTCATGTCCTGGGCAGACCCCCCGATCTCGTAGCTGAAATCAGGCGGCATCTTCATCTCGTCCAGCATCTCTTCCGCCTCCCGGGCTACCTCCCCCAGACTCCTCCCCTGGACAGTTACAGAAATATTGACCACCCGCTGCTGGTCCCGCCTCAATACGCTCGTGGGAGTTACGCCCTGACGAACCCTGACAATGCTCGAGAGCGGGATTTGCTCCCCGCGGGGGTTGGTAACAAAGAGATCATCGAGGATCGCTGTTCGCTCCCGGTACCGTGGATCCAGCCGAACCAGTATATCATATTCCTCACCCCGGTCACGAAACAAGGAAGCCACGGTTCCCTTGATAAACGTTGATACTGCATTGGCAACCTGATTCGCGCTTAGTCCGAGAACGGATATCCTGTCTCGATCCAACTCGATCTGTAGTTCCGGCCTCCCTGATTCCATGCTCGTAGTAACGTCCACGGTACCGGGGATATCCTTGATGTCCCCCTTTATCGCATCGGACAGGATTCGCGCCCTATCGAGATCTTCCCCGTAGAGATACACGATGAGGTCTCCCTCTTCCCCGAGAAATTGGCCCTGGGAGATAGAAAAGGTGATGCCGGGTATCTGTTCCAATTCCTCTCTCAGGGCGGATTCGATCTCCATCTGTGACCGCTTCCTTTCTTCCTTATCGATGAGGCTGACACGGATCTCCCCTGCATAGGAGCCTTTGGCAAAGGCGCCGAAGGCCGCTCCTACGCCGAGATCCGTGTTCTGGTTTTTCAGCTCGGGAATCGCGTTATGTATGATATCCTCGACCCGCTGAAAGGTTTTCTCCGCCGATTTCAGGCTTGTTCCCGGAGCCCGTTCCAACTGTACCTCAAACTGAGCCTGATCCATCTTCGGGAAGAAATCCATACCCAGCCTTGGCGAAAGCGCCAGGGATGCCGCAAACGCCAGAAAGGCAATCATGAGCGTGGTCTTTCTATAGTTCAAACACCAATTCAGTGATCGAGAATATCCTGTTATCATAGCCTGGAGACGCGAATCGATACCGCGGGAGACCTTTCCGGAAAATGTGTTTCTCTGCTTGTCCTCCACCCGGAGAAATCGGGACGTGAGAAGGGGGATGAGGGTCAGGGAGACAAGCAGAGCGCAAAAAAGCGAAAAACAGATCGTGAGCGCCATGTCGTTGAACATCACCCCTGCAATGCCGGGCACAAAGAGAACCGGGAAGAACACCGAAATCGTGGTAAGTGTCGATGCAATAATGGCAGTAGCCACCTCTTTCGTGCCTTTTTCCGCGCTTTCCATGCTGTTGCCGCCCTGACCGAAATGACGAAATATATTCTCAAGCACCACGATGGAGTTATCAACCAGCAAGCCTACAGCAAGGGCCAGGCCGGCCATGGACATCATGTTCAAGGTGAGCCCTGCCAGATCCAGCACTGCAAACGTCACCACGATGGATATGGGGATCGTAAGGGCTACGATGATTGAGGCCCTTATATTGTGAAGGAAGAACAGGAGCACGAACCCCGCGAGTAAAAATGCCTGAACGGCCGTAGAGCTGAGGTTGCTGATGGATTTTTTAATAAAATCAGCCTGGCTGAAGATTACCCCTATCCTTACGCCCTCGGGCAGGCTGCGAACGATTTTAGGAAGTTCCTCGGCAACGCGATCGGCCACCTGAACTGTATTTGCAGCAGAGTTCTTGGAAACGATAAGCAGGATACCGGGCTTTCGGTTGTTGCGGACAATGCGGGTAAGCTCCTCATAGGTATCCTCGACCTGTGCCACATTGCTGATGTAAATAGGCGTGTCTCCTCGGTACCCGATAACGGTATCCGCTATCTGGTCCACTGAGCTATATTCACTTAAGGTACGTATGCTGAATTCCGTCTCACCTTCGTCGATCTTCCCTCCGGGAACCTGAAGGTTTTCCTTGCGAAGGGCTGAGATTATCGCATCAAGGGCAGTGCCTTGGGCATGGAGTTTAGCCGGATCAATCCGGACCTGAATCTGTCTCTCCAGGCCTCCGGCCGTCTCAGCCGAGGCCACGCCCACGATACGCTCGAGCGCAGGTTTAATCTTCCTTTCGCTGAGCTCCCTGAGCTCTGCCGGGCCCATCGGTCCTGAAACGGACATAAACAGGATGGGCATCTTCTGGGGATCGAATGCCACAATAAGGGGTTCGGTGGCCTCGCCAGGCAGATACTCACGGATGAAATCGATATTGTTTCTGATATCCTTCTCCGATGTATCCAGGTCGATGCCCCAGTCAAACTCTGCCAGGACCAGAGAAGCGCCCAGCTTGGATTGGCTCCGGATGTGCTTGATATTCTCCACCGAGGCAACCGCCTCCTCTATGGGTTTGGTGACCAGGGTTTCCATGTCCGCCGGCGCAACTCCGTTATAGGTGGTGATAATGGCTATCACCGGGAAGGAAATGTCGGGATAAAGGTCTATCTTCAGCCTGGCCAGCCCGAACAGTCCGAATCCAACGACAAACACGTAAATCATGGCAAAGGTAACAGCGCGCCGTATTGAGAGGCTCGAAAGGCTCATGCTCCACTCTCCTTGGGCTCTATCACCGTGACCCTGTCCCCATCCTTGAGTTGATGCACTCCCCGGGTCACTATCTGCTCGCCTTGTTTTAACCCCTCAGCAACCTCCACAGCAGTACCGGATTCATGGCCGAGCAGGACAGTCCTGATCCGTGCCCTCCCATTCTCTACGACAAAAAGGTAGGTATTCCGGGCAACCCCTCCCTTGCCGCTTCCTGAATTCTCCCGATATTCCTCCTTGGAGAGCACCGCCTCTTTCGGCACCAACAGCGCATCAGAATGGGGATCTACGGAAAGGGTAACCCGTGCGAACATACCGGGCCGAAGAAGGCCCTCTTTGTTCGGGACCTTAATATCAGCGGAGAACATACGGGTATCTGGGTTGAGCGTGGGGCTTACCTTATCGATCCTCCCGAAGAAGACCTCATCGGGATAGGCGGCGACCGTAAGCTGTGCACCGATCCCCGGCTCCATGTAACGGATCTGATCCTCGGGGAAATAGACGATTGCCATGACGGTATCCATCTGAACAATCGTTACCAGGGGCTTTGTTGGGACCGCGAGATTTCCGGGATCAACAAAACGCTCGCTCACAGTGCCGTCAATGGGTGAGCCTATTGTTGCATAGGACAGCCGAATCCGCGCCAGATCCAGAGCTGCACTGACCTGACTGACCTGGGCCGTCAGTGCCTCCCGTTCCTCCCTGGTTGCACCCTCTCTGAGCATTCCCCGTCGTTCTATGGCTGAGTTGAGCTCCGCTTTTGCCACGGTATAGGCCAGCTCTGCTGCCTCGAATTGGCGCCTCGCAATGGTCCCCTGTTGATAGAGCGCCTTCATTCGCCCGTAATTGCTCTCCGCATCCTTCAGGTTAGCCCTGGCCTTTGCAACCAGATCCTCTGCCTGGGCACGTTCCTCAGGCCTGGCGCCGATCTCCATCTGCGTCCACTGAGCCTTAACCACTTCCAGGGCAGCCTCAGCCTGTGCTGCCTGGGCCTCGAGTTCCTCTGATTCCAGAAGTGCTATCACATCGCCTTTCTTGATCGAATCTCCCGAGTCTACCTTCATTTCCTCGATCGTTGCCGTGATCTTTGGATACACCTGAACCTCGGTATTTGCCTCAATACTTCCCGTAAACTTGATCTCCTTGGCGATGATTCCCTGTCTGACTGGGGCAACCTCCACGGGAATGGCCTTCTCCACAGGTATCTCATTTCGCTTCTTTTGGCACGATACGAGCATTATGCTGCACAGCACCAGCAAGATACTAATCCATTTCCTTACAAAAAAATCCCTCATTGCCCTTTCTCTTTCCCTGCGGCCTACCCGGCACCTTGTTCCATACACGGTTGTTACCCCCTCCCATGCCCTTGCTCATATCGATCCAGCAAAAAAGGGGATCTGCCGCCGGACTGTATCATCCGGGCAATCCTTCGCACCTCCCCTTTAACCTCATCTACGTCAAGGGCCGTGAATTGTCTATTCTTATACAGGATTGTGCCGTTTACAATCACATCTCGCACATCCCCGCCGGTTGCGGAATACACAATCTGTGAGAAGGGATGATACAGGGGCGCCATATGGGGGGTATCTGCATCCACGATAATGATATCGGCCTTCTTTCCCGCCTCTATCGTTCCTACTGTATCCTCAATGCCCATAACCCCGGCACCGCCACAGGTGGCCATCCTCAGCACCGTTTGTGCATCAAGTACCGTGGGATCGAGCCTGGCGTATTTCCCCAGCTTTGCTGCTGTATCCATCTCAGCCAAGAGATCAAGATTATTATTAGAGGCACAGCCGTCCGTTCCAAGCCCCACCATAATCCCCTTTTTGAGCATAGTATCGACTGATGCGATACCGGTGGCGAGTTTCATGCTGCTCTCGGGGCAGTGGGCAACCTTTACGCCTCTGTCTGCCAAGAGCCCTATCTCCTCCTCGTTCAGGTGAATCGCATGGGCAGCAACCAGAGCGCTACCCAGGATGCCGAGATCATCAAGATAAAAGGCCGGCCTCAATCCGGCTCTTCTCTCGAGTTCGATGACCTCTTCTTCGGTCTCTGAGAGGTGTATCTGGAGGGGTATGCCGAACCTTTGTGATATGTCCCAGGAATTCCTCAGCGTCTCTTTTGAGCAGGTGAGAGGGCTATGAGCGAAAAGGCCGGGGCTGATTCGGTCTGAGAAGCCCTTCCATCGTTCCATGAAGCCCAGGGCGACATCGATATTCTTGCCGGGATCGGGTATACCCGGTGCGGGAAGATCAATAACTCCCTGTGCCACGAGGGCGCGCAATCCCGCCTTATGGACTGCCTTGACTATCTCATCGGCCAGGAAATAGCCATCCACGATAGCGGTAGTCCCTGATGCGATCATCTCAGCACAGGCCAGCAGAGATGCCCAATACACGGTATCGGGACGTATATACTTCGCCTCTGCCGGAAAGATATAATCGAATAACCATCGCTTGAGAGGAAGATCGTCGGCCATACCCCTGAATATCGTCATGGGGGAGTGAGAATGGCTATTGATCAGGCCGGGCAAGATAATGGTATCCTCAGCATCGATTATCTCCTGAGTTTCAGGCACCTGGCCCGTATGACGGGTGGTAACCTCCTCTATCGTATCACCGGAAATCATGACCCTGGCATCGTGGATGGGCTCTTGGCCCTCAACCATGGTAAGGAGGGTGCCGCCCTCTATAACCAGGCCATATCTGCTTTTATCTCGCATATCGCTCCCTTTTCTGATAAAGAAGTTTGCAAAAAGCTCCATCCCTTATAGAATAAAAATTTTAAAATGGGAAGCGGGATGCCCCAAAAGACTCTATCAAACCTATGGTGATACCAAATTGCAATCATGTCATTTCGAGAGGTCCTTCGGCTGTGCTCAGGATAAACTCCGTGACGTGGCAATCTATCATCCGGTTAGGTTCCAAGGTTCACCATTCACCGTTCAAGGGTTTCAACGGCTGAACCTCTGAACCTTGAACCTCTGAACCAGGGAGAATTGATCGATGGCAATAGTTGTTCCATTTAGGGCAATAACCTATAATTTCAAGAGGATATCGAATCTAGAAACGGTGATAGCTCCTCCCTATGATGTGATCTCGGACAAGGAGCAGGATGACTATTACCAGCGAGACCCCTATAATGTCGTGAGGCTTATCCTGGGAAAGATGAAGATCGGGGATTCGGATTGGGACAACCGGTACACCAGGTCAGCGGATCTTTTCAAACGATGGGAGGCAGAGGACATTCTCGTGAGGGTTCCTGCCCCTTCATTGTACCTCGTTTCCATCACCTATGCGTCTCCGGAAACAAGGGAAACGAGGACCCGATGGGGATTTATTGCCTTGGTCAGGATCGAGGAGCCCGACTCGCCAGTGATCCTTGCCCATGAGAAGACCTTCACGTTTCATCGAGAAGACCGGCTCAAGCTGATGCGGGCATGCAATGCACAGATGAGCCCTGTATTCGGGCTCTATCAGGACGAGGGAAATGAAATAGTATCTGCCTTCGGGGACACAAAGGATGTCTCCCCTATGGTATCCTTTCAAGATGAAAACGGATACCGTTACGGGATGTGGCAGGTCACGAGCGAATCGTCATTGTCTGATATCGCCTTAAGATTGGCGCAAAAGACCATTATCATCGCAGACGGTCACCATCGTTACGAGACGGCCCGGAATTACCGCAACCTTATGAGGGCGAGGTTCGGAACTCAAACAACCAGCAGGTCATATGAGTATGTTATGATGTATCTCAGCAATATCGCCGACAAGGGGCTCACAATCCTGCCCACGCACCGCTTGTACCGATCATACCCCAATTTCAAGATGAGGGAATTTCTCTCCTCTGCCCGTGCCTATTTTGATGTCCACTCCTTTCCCCTAAGCTCAAGCAACCCTGAAGGTCTCGCCGGCTCTCTATCCTCTCGGCTCTCTGAGTACGGCCGAAAGGGCACCTGTATTGGTTTCTTCCATACCGGATCAAAAGACTGCCACCTGCTCTGCCTCAAGCCCGAAGCCATCGAAGAAATAGGAGACGACGTGCATCCCTCACTAAAAAAGGTCGACGTCCTAGTCCTTTCTCGGCTCATATTCCAGCGCCTCCTTGGCATCAGAAGAGAGGCCCTCGACGATGAAAAGATCATCCGCTATGAGAGCAACACCATCAGTGCGCTGTCATCGGTTCTGTCAGGAGAATCTCAGATGGTATTCCTCGTAAATCCTACAAAAATAGAGCAGATCCTGGAGGTGACCGGAAACTCCTTGCTTATGCCGCGAAAATCTACCTATTTTTATCCCAAGATCATAAGCGGGCTTGTATTCAACAAGATCGATCCCCGGGAGATCATGCCCTACAAGCTGCCGTTACCTGAAAATACGCGAGGACAATGAAGACCACGCTCCTTAAAGAAGGTGAACAGATAGATGGTGTTCTCGGCGGGCAGTTGACGATTATCCAATCCAGGCGCGGGTATAGATTTTCCGTCGATGCCCTGCTTTTGGCAGACTTCGCCTCAATAACGCCCGGAGATATGGTGGTAGATCTTGGTGCCGGCTGCGGGATTATCTCGCTTCTTCTGGCCAAAAAAGGGCGGGCCGTCTTTATCGTCGGGCTCGAACTCCAGGAGGAGCTCGCGTCCCAGGCGAGAAGGAATGCCCTACTCAACGGGCTTGAGGAGAGGATCGCAATCCTTGTAGGGGATCTAAGGGCCCTGCCCCTGGCTTCCCGATGCGCCGATGTCGTGGTGTGCAATCCACCATATAGAAAGAAAAGGAGCGGCAGGATAAACCCAGATCCGTGCAAGGCACTTGCCAGGCATGAGCTGGCTATGAGCCTCCTCGATATCCTTGCCGCCGCCAAGACGCTCCTCAGGTCAGGCGGCAAACTGGCCATAATCTACCCGGCGAATCGTCTGACCGAGGTCTTATCCAGGATGAGATCTCAGGATCTAGAACCCAAGAGGCTTCAGGTCATCTACCCTGATTCATCCTCTCATGCTGAGCTCGTCATGATCGAGGGCAGGCTGGAGGGAAAATCCGGGCTCACGATCCTTCCCCCTCTCTTTGGACAGGGCCGGTTCTCGATTCTGTAGCCCGTCCTTGATCCTTTCACTCCTTATTACTCACCCGGCCTGCCTTTTGGTTCGCCGATCCGAAACCGAATCTTTTTGATTGCTTCCCGTTGAAGTGCGCTATTGATCCTCTCTATGATCTCACCGGCCCTGAACTCCAGCTCCTGGAGCCATACGCTGTCTGTAACCTTGACTGCCAAGACCCCTTTTTTTATTGATGAGGGCCGGGCATGACTCGCTATTTCAGCTCCAACAGCCCCATCCCAGATCTTCCAGATCTTCACATCCTCGAGGTCTAAGGGGTAGTTGGGCAAAGCGAAGATCGACTCCACCACATCCCGAATATGGGTGAGCTCTCCGTGACGTGTCCTGCTGATCTGTCTTGATCCCCTGCTCATCTTTATACCTATGGAGCCCCACGGGTAAACCCGTGGTCCCGTATAAAATACCCGTCTTCGCCTTTGGCTACGACGCCGTTATCCGCCTTAGCTTGGGGGAGCCATCGCGCCGTAGCATAACAAATATTTACGCATTCATCCACGGGCAAGCCCGTGGTCTTCTGTGAAGGCTGATAAAAAATAATAGTAACTACTCAGCATATAACCCTGATGCTTCGCTTCAGAGTTATATGGGGAGAAATCTATCGCAACTTACTTTTTACCAGCATTCCCTCTCATGCTATGGGCATAAAAATATATATCATATGCAGAATATATACATGTGAAGCATGTCCCTAATTATTACTAAAGGACCGTATCTTTCGGCATGTTGTACCTTCCTCACAGCCAAAATATTGGCCGAGGACCATCACCTTAGTATCTATAAATCAAAATCTGCCGGTCTGCTATTTAACCGGAGAATAGGTAACGGTAACTTCCTTGCTTTGCGTGACCGCACCAGATGCAGCGACAACATGGATGACATTGGTGCCCTCGGTCAGCGTAACATCGGCAGAGAACTTATCGTCCTTCACAGCCACCTCTTGGTCATTGATCCTCACCTTTGCCGCTTTACTCTGAGTTCCAACAACACGGCCGCTTACCGTTACCGGAGAGGTAGTAACAGTAGTGCCATCCTTGGGCGATGTTACCTTCAGGCTTAATGCCATCCCACTTTCCCACGGGGGGCTGTCGCACCCTGCCAACGGCAAGGCCACGAGAGAAAACACGAATAAAACACCCAATACTTTGAAAAGCTTTTCCATGATTGACTCCTTTCTCAAATTGTTATTCACTTATAATTGTTAATGTACGGGCAAAGAGTTGCTGAAACCGTGGAATTTGAGATCCTACGCCGCAATCAACTTTCATCCGAGCAGGCCCGATAAGGGGTTTCGGAAACTCTTATGCACCATACAGACAAGCAGTGCTCTCGGATACTAGTAGGTTCACGAGGAAAGCGTTTCCTAAGAAGCTTTGGGCGATTTCGCAAAGCAGAGTCATCCGATTCCTGTAACAGGTACCTGGGCACGCTACTTCTACTCCTTACTATTTTCCCGAAATCGTTCCCAAATACACACCTTAGGCCGTTCCATTGCTTGAGCCCCGTAGACCTGGCGGCAATGGCTGGAAAAGATAGGAGCTCATCGTAAACTTCCGGCTCACTTGACTCGACGGTATAACTGTGCCAATTACCTTCCCTTCCCCCTCTTCTTGCTCTGGGCACCGCCTGCTTCCCACGGTGT
>CAYPNL010000012.1:0-6615 GCA_964412045.1 uncultured Desulfobacteraceae bacterium | reverse complement strand
ATGGTTCGACAAGCCATTCGACACGCTCATGGTCGTGAGCAAAGTCGAACGACTCACCATCCTGTCTTCGACCCTGAGCTCAGACCGAAGGGAGCATGGCCGAAGGACAGCAGCTTCTCGTACCAAATATGGCTTCAAAGTGCGCCCTATCGCTCTTATTTCCTAACAGTCTTCAGCCTTCGGCCCGGAAGGGCCTACGCCAAAGGTGCATGAACCCCAGTGTAAATGACATGAACAAAGGGCTCCACACTGATACCCACCGCAGGGAATTAACCGCCCTTCTCAAGTCCAGCGCCCTTATTAATTCCTCGCTTCACACCAATGACGTGCTCAATTTCGCTATGAAGGCAGCTGAGGAGTGTATGGAGGCAGAGGCCAGCTCTGTGTTCGAGTTAGACCCGGAGAAAGGCGATATAGCCGTGAGACTGGCGCGGGGCAAGAAGGGTGTATCTATGACCTCTAAGAGACTGCTGCCCGGTGAGGGAATCGCCGGGTGGGTTATTCAGAGCGGAAAACCTTTGATCGTCGAGGATGTAAAAAGAGAACCCAGGTTCAGCTACCGGTTTGACGGGGAAACGGGCTTTACCACACGATCGCTTATCTGTGTGCCGCTCGCGATACGTGGGAGGATCACAGGGGCCCTGCAGGTACTCAATAAAAAGGACGGCAACCCCTTTACCGAAGAGGACGCCGAGCTTTTGACCGCCCTTGCACAACAGATTGCCGTGGCCCTTGACAACGCAAGGCTTTACCAGAGGCTCCAGGAAAACTTCGAGCTGACCGAGCAGGAGCTTAAGATTACCCAAAAGAAGCTGATTAGATCGGAGCGATTGGCAGCCATAGCAAATCTCGTACAGGGGGTTGCTCATGGTGTGAGAAACCCAATCATGTCCATTGGCGGCTTTGCAATGAGGATGAAGACGGACTTGGGAGAGGATAGCAGGTTACAGAAATACCTTGATATCATCCTTAGCGAGACCTCCAAGCTTGATAAACTTGTTCGAGACGTGAAAGAGATCGCGGGAATGCAGGCCGTACACCTTCAAAAAACAGATGTAGAAGCCCTGATTGCCGAGGTTGTTGAGGAGTTCTCTCCCATCATGTCAAGGCAGGGTATACGGCTAGAAGCGCATATAGAGGGGCATTTACCCATCATGAATCTGGACCGAGTTCAGATATCCAGGGCCTTGACAAATATCATCCAGAACAGCATCGAAGCTTTGTCTGAAGGAGGTATGATCAAGATCGAGGCAAAGGAATCGGGCTCAGCCATTCGGATTGTAGTAGAGGATTCAGGGCAAGGCATAGATGAGGATAAACTTGACTCCGTGCTTGATCCCTTTGTAACCTCCAAGACAACAGGGGCGGGTTTGGGGTTGACCATGGTCTATCAGATCGTTACAAATCATCAAGGTGAACTTGATATACAGAGCAGCGGTCGGAATGGAACGACCGTGTCTCTTGAGTTGCCGATCGGTCTTGAAGAAGAGATGGAGGAATAAAGCATGAAGGGGAATAAGGCATTATTGCTTCTGGTTATTGCCTTTATTGTCGGTGGCCTGTTGCTCCTTTACTTCCAGTATGTTGGAAAGGAACATGAGGAAAAACCTGCCTTTCAGCCGGAGAGAAGGGCAGAGCCGCTGCGACCTGGAGAAGCTCCCTCGGTTAAGGAAGAGCCGGCCGCTGAGGGGCCGCAGGAGGGCCTTAGAGAGGTGTTAGGAAAAAAGGAAAGAGAAGCTCAACCAATGACGCGTGAGGATGAGTGTCAGAAGATACATGAAGACCTCAAAGAATTCTTCGCACACCTGGAGAAGAAGGACTATATCAGGGAGCTGGAGTTGGGGAAAGACCTGTTTACCTGTTTCAGCACCCTCATCTCCAGCTTATCATCACATCCGCCGGTTCCGGCAGGGGAAGGGCTTAATTATGATATCATGATCCAGAATATCTATCATCTTTACAGGGCTTTGGGCCTACAGGATCTGAAGCTCATAAAGACGATTATAGAACATGAAGCGGATGCCATGGAGCTCAACCTGGCGCTTTTTTACCGGTGGCTTATGTCAGGCGATACGTGCGGAAGGAGGGAAGGGCTTCCTCCTCCGCTTGATATCACCTATCGGTATGCCGGATATTTAATCAACAGCATAGGCGGGCGAGCCTACCTGTTTCGGAGAGAAAATCGATTGAGGCTGCTCCTCACCTATTACAGCATCCTGGTTATTCATGAAGCCGATAAAAGGAAGCTTAACAGTTTCGGGATCGACATCAGCCCCTATCTGGAGCCTTTGGCTGATGAGATTGAGAACTGCCGCCTGTTTTATTTCCGAAAGGAATATGCGGGCAGGTTAATCGATCTGAAGAGCTACTATGCGAAGAAGAGGGGTACGTCCTAGATCCCTTCTCGTTTGTTTGGGTATAACAGGTTTGATTGTTACTAGTGCATATGGGAAAAGAGAAGGAAAAGGCAAGGGCAGAGAGGATAATCGAAATCCTCGAAGCAGAGTATCCCAACGCCGGAACTGCCCTGGAGTTCGCCAGCCCATTGGAGCTTCTGGTGTCAACGGTCCTTTCAGCCCAGTGTACCGACCAGAGGGTGAACAAGGTTGCGGAAGAACTCTTTAAGAAGTACCGATCCGCGCGGGACTATGCCGAGGCAGATATCCCAGAGCTTGAGCAGGATATCAGGCCGACGGGGTTTTTTCGAAACAAGGCCAAATCCATCAAGGGATTAGCAGCAGAGCTGATAGAGAGGTTTAATGGAGAGGTTCCGGCGAGCCTTGAAGAGCTTGTATCTCTTCCCGGAATCGGACGGAAAACAGCCAACGTCGTACTGTCTGAGGCCTTTGATATTCCTGGTATCGTCGTGGACACTCACGTGCTCAGGTTGAGCAGGCTCATGGGGCTCACCAGGAATACCAATGCGACCAAGGTGGAATTCGACCTCATGGAGATCGTGGAAAAGGGGAAATGGCGGCTTTTTTCGAATCTCCTTATTCTGCATGGCAGAGCAGTCTGTGTAGCCAGGAGGCCTCGGCACGAGGCCTGCAAGATCCTTGATCTCTGCGATGAGGGGATACGCTGGAAAAAGGAAAATTGCTCTTAACTCAGTTTGGTATTTATGTCTCTCTAATGGATGGCTGCAATCTCTCGCCTTCAGGAAAAGCAAAGCTTAGGCCGTAGCAGATAGGGTTGTCATTCCGGCCTCCGAGCCGGAATCCAGGGGAAACAAGGATTAAGAATCCTGGATGCCGGATCGAGTCCGGCATGACGGATAGGGCGATTCCGGCTTGAAAACCTGTTGATTGTAATCAACCCATTATTGAACGTCTCTTCTTATAGATGAGGGTTTTTCAGTTTTAGAGTAATCGGAGTGACATGACATGATTCAGTTGAACGGTCTGCTCATTGCGTTTCTTTTTTTCTTTGCCTTCAGATCGGCCTTTCAGCTTGCCCTCGACCTCCTCAATATCTCCTCCCTCCGGCGACACCGTCATGCTGTTCCCCGGGCCTTCCAAGGGGTGGTGGATGGAGAGAAGTTTTCCAAGATTGCTTCGTACACGGAGGATTCAACCAGATTCGGCATCGTGGCGATGCTGTTCGACCAGGCGGTGCTGCTGGCGATCCTGCTCAGCGGACTTCTACCCTGGTTGGTTGATAGAATCAATGGATGGGGTGCAGGCTTCATAGGCGGGGGTCTCATCTTTTTTGCCGTACTCGCCGTCTTGTCTCAGATGCTCGATATCCCCTTTGATCTCTATAGCACCTTTGTAATCGAGCAGAGGCACGGCTTCAATACCAGAACCATCGGTTTGTGGCTCTCGGATTGGGCTAAGGGGATGTTGATATCAGCGATTCTGGGCGGTATTGTGCTTGTCATACTTTTGGTATTGGTGTCCTATTTCGAGGCCACATGGTGGATCTTGGCGTGGGTAATTATCTCGATATTTGAGCTCGTGATCCTATGGCTGTACCCCGTGCTGATTGCGCCGCTTTTTAACAGATTCGAACCGGTAGCAGATACGGCACTGGCCCAACGCATAGCAAGCCTCATGGAAAGAGCGGGGCTGGTCGTAAAGGGCGTGTTTCAGATGGATGCCGGCAAGCGCAGCAAACATACCAATGCCTATTTCACGGGGATAGGAAAAAGCAAGAGGATCGTTCTCTTCGATACCTTGCTCTCTTCTCATCCCGAGCAGGAGATCCTCTCAGTGCTTGCCCATGAGGCCGGTCATTGGAAAAGGAGGCACGTGATCAAACAGCTCCTCTTGATGGAGGCAATTTCCTTTGCAGGGCTGTTTATCATCTCAGTCATGCTCGATTGGGAGCTCTTGTACGGCACGTTCGGGTTTGAGGAGAAGATTCGCTATGTCGGCCTGCTGCTCGCGCCGTTAGTCCTGAGCCCCCTGGGTTATTTTCTAAGGCCCCTTGGATCAGCGCTTTCCAGAAAATACGAAAAGGAGGCCGATGATGTGGCGGTTTCCTTAATGGGAACACCGGAACCGGTTCGGGATACCCTCATCAGGCTCAGCGCCGATAACCTGGCCAACCTTGCACCCCATCCGATCTATGCGTGGTTTCATTACTCACACCCGACACCGGTGGAAAGGATCGAGAGGCTCGAGGCGATGAGGAACGGCGATCCCAGGAATGTAAGGGAGCAAGCTTCAGGGTCATAGACAGATATTGAGACGCTTACGGCATCAACGTTCCCTGATCATTGGGTAACGTTCAGTATCAACTTTACAAAAAGCCAGTCAGCGCATTTCGGGATGGCAAGAAATCTCGCCGTGTTTTTATGGCGGCCTGAATAGAATCGTGCAGCGATTTTATTCAAAGATCTGTGGGTTGATGCCTTTATCCGATTATGGCCCGATAATCTTCGTGAACCGCCCCTGCGCTTGTCCGCCTTTTGAGGTGACCCGCATGAGGGGTGGTGTGGGGAGGGGGAGTCAGAAGCTTCTCCTTACCTGATTATGTGCCATGGTCAAAAATGCTGATGAATAGGATGGTGCTTTTTCTGAAAGAAGAGCGCGATAGGATGAAACACTTAATTATGATACTATGACCGTGTGTATGTTTCTAGCTCTTGTGATGAATCGTCATAGTATTCTTTTAGTTCTCTGATCTGTTCTTGAATTTCTTTGCTAACAATGAAATCAGAGTCTTCGATTTGCCCTTGCTCCTCTCTCACATCTTCTAATTTGTTAAAAACTATGTCAAAATTATACTTTTTTTCTTCCATTGTATGCCTCCATTATTTGACGATTTTCTTGCCAGACTGCGCTTCGACTTGAAGCCGAATGTTTCTTATATTACTCTCGGTACCGCAGTTGGGGCATTTGAAAACGTCACTATCTATGGGATAAGGAATGCGGTCCTTTTTCAGAGCGATATTCTTTTCTAAATTGGCCTGAATTAGAAATTTTTCTTTACACCTCGGACATTCAAAATTAATTTCTGCAACCTCTTTCCCCTTACCTTCTGGTAGTCGTTGACCAGGCACGACAGCAAACCTATAGATTTGTGACTCAACCGTTTCAAATATTTTGTAGATATTTGTTTCAAAACTCATTCTCAATAAAGTATAATACTTTAAAATAGCTTCATTTAATTCCTTCTGAGCACTAAAGTCTGTGATTTTTAGGCGCATTTCTTCAAAATCGCCAATCTTTATTGACCGGCCATGCGTTAACCATTTGGATTGTCGGCATAAAGTGGCAGCTATCTCTGTTGCGCGTTTCTTTTTTTCCTTATCGGTTACAGACTTACCTGTATTGCTATGTTTGTCCCAATATTTAAATTTATATTTGCTGAGCCATTCAGTGACGAGTTTTTTGGAAAAATTTTGAACGTTTTCGCAATGTTGTATTTCGCCTGGTGAGATATTCTGAAGTATTGGAAGATAAGCAGGATTCAGCTTTCCTTGCTTTATAACTTCTTCCTTAATCTTCTCAAGGCCCTCTAAGAATGCTTCGGCAGAAAATCGTTTGTTGTTAGCTATAATCTGTGCATCAATTGGTCCCAGAGCTGACATCGGACCCATCAAGATTTCATCCCCTGCCATTGCGAAAATAGTACCAGCGCTTTTTGCATATCCGGGTACGATGATGCCGACCTTTTCATATTTGTTTCGGACGAGTTTAACGAGATCTTCTACAACTTCAGCAAATCCACCTGGGGTTTCGAGTATAATATCAATGCTCTTGCCCTTTAAATTTGCCAACTGATCTTGAAATGGTAACAAATCAGAGTAATCAATCGAAACAGGAGCGTTGGATTTAGTTAGATCACTAGCGTAAACAAGAATGTCACGATCACCCCGTATCAGAGATATCCGCTTGAGGTGCTTTTTCCTCTCTTGGGTGATCTGGCCAAAATTGAGATGTTTGTCTAAATATTCTGAATAAAATCCCATGGTTTATAGTGAGTCATTTTGGTATAAGATACCTAAATCCGCTGAAGAAATCAACCTACTTTTATTCTGCTTAAGTGCATTTGGTTCTATTCCCAATACTCCTCACTCCCTCTCACACATAACCGGCGGCCTGAGCGCGGCACAACCTGTCAACGACCCCCTAAGGGGTTGGTTGGCAGCATAACCGGGAGGCAACG
>CAYPNL010000011.1:0-9414 GCA_964412045.1 uncultured Desulfobacteraceae bacterium | reverse complement strand
CTCCCAAAAAGGGCGGTGAAAAGAAAGATCTAGCTTCCCAAAAGCTTGAACTCTTTGTTGCTTTTCTGTATATCCCTTACATGCTCCCTATCATTGCCATAGTTGGTCGCCCCAATGTGGGGAAATCCACCCTCTTCAACCGCCTGACAAGGACGAGAGATGCCCTTGTCGGCGACCTTCCCGGCGTAACCAGGGACCGCCTTTACGCCACCTTAGCATGGGAGGGGAAATCCTTCATGTTGGTCGATACCGGCGGTTTTGACTCCCTGGGAAAGGCAAGGCTATCGATTGAGGTCACCAAGCAGGTTGAAATCGCTATCGAGGAGTCGGATCTGGTTATCCTTCTGTTTGACGGGAACACGGGATTGACCCCGGGCGATGAGGAGTTATACCTGCTGCTGAAGCGATCCGATAAGAGGCTGCTCTGCGCTGTGAACAAGATAGACGGCCCTGAACATGAGCGGAAAAGCCTGGAATTTTATTCCCTCGGCATGGACAGGATCTTTTCTATCTCCTCTGCACATGGATACGGGATCGGCTCCCTTATGGATCAGGCCATAGGTGACCTTCCCTGCCTTGAAGGTCCTCAGCTGGACCAAGGCAGGAGAGGGATTGCGATCGTGGGCCGGCCCAATGCGGGTAAATCATCGCTGATCAACAGGATAACCGGATCAGAGCGATTGGTGGTAAGTGAACAGCCCGGCACCACCAGAGACGCTGTGGACATAGCCTTTGAGAGGGAGGGCAAATCCTATGTGCTCATCGACACTGCCGGCATCAAAAGGAGAGCTCAGGTCAAGGAACGGATAGAGGTAATCTCAACCATAAAGGCGCTCAAGGCAATCAGCAGGTGTCATATTGCCCTCATTGTGCTCGATTCTAAAGAAGGGATAGTCGAGCAGGATGCGAGGATCTGTGGGTATGCCCTTGATCGAGGCTGCGGCATTATCCTGTGCCTCAATAAATGGGATCTCATAAAAAACGACCCCTCCCATATTCGATCGCTTATGGAATCAATCGATAGGCGGTTGGGGTTTATCTCCTTTGCCCCTCGGCTGCCCATCTCAGCCCTCACCGGAAAGGGAGTTACGAACCTGTTTCCCCTTATCGAGAGCATCTGGGAAGAACTGAGCACCCGTATCCCGACCCCAGAGCTCAATAAGGCATTAGGTGAGGCTGTGAGGAGACATCGGCCTCCACAAACTGGCGGAAGGGCGCTTAAGCTCCTCTACGCCACACAGGTTTCTGTTCATCCACCGACGATTAGTATCTTTGTGAACAGGAGGGATTACGTGCGCCGCACCTACGAGAGATACCTGGCGAACCAATTCAAGGCCCAATTTGGCCTTGCTCTCATCCCCCTCAAGCTCGTTTTCAAGGAGAAATGAATGATGCATATTCCTTGCTGTACGCTCTCAGCAATCCCTTGTTACCAAGCCGCTCGATTAACCACCATTTCCCGGTGGCCACGGGAAATGAACTCGATGCCGCTCTTCGTATCAGGAGGCTTGCATTCTGCGAACAGATTCTCAGGACGTGGCCGGTGGGGATTGAAAAAAGGGCGAGCAGGAGGCAGTAAGCAGTAAGCAGCTGAGAATGCTGCTCACCGCATGGTGCAGAGTGCCTATATCTGATGGTCCTTTGCTAAATGTTCATGGCTAGGGGGAAAGGCCGCCCCGGGGATGAAAATCGAATTCTGAATCTCGAACAAGGAACCGCAGAATGTCGAAGGAAGCTCAACCCGCCTTCATGATTCGAAATTCCTTGTTGGATATTCGATATGTTCTTTTCAACCCTGAACTCTAAACCTGGAACCCTGGAACCTATTTTCATGCTAAAGGAAGGGAGGGATGACATGGAAAAGATTGAGATGGTTTTTGCCAGGGAAATCCTGGATTCCCGGGGAAATCCTACGATCGAGGTTGAGGTAGGTCTCTCGGATGGCGGGTGGGGATCGGCTGCTGTTCCGTCCGGGGCCTCAACCGGCAAATACGAGGCCCTGGAATTGCGGGATGGCGACTCGAAGAGGTATCTCGGAAAAGGGGTTCTGAAGGCGGCAGGCATGTCTTTACCCAGTCCGACCAATCCAGGAAGGATCCCGGGATGATGATAGATTTTTACGCCGACCTGGTGGACCGCTACCCGATCTTCTCCATTGAGGATAGTTTTATTGCCGACCTGAGCGTGGCTGTCGGAAGCGGACAGATCAAGACCGGATCGCTCGGCAGATCAGAGAGGATCTGCAAGTACAACAGACTCCTCAGGATCGAGGAGGAGTTGGGAGAGAGTGCCACGTTTGGTTTTCCATCGCTATGAGACGCACACCGATACAGAGGATCTCTGAGAATCTATTTCTCATCGATCTTGATCTTCCCCTCACCGGGTTCCGCCGTTTTATCAGCAGCTGGGTCCTCACTGCGGATGATCGTGCCATCGTCATCGATCCCGGCCCTTCTGCGACGGTGACCGTGCTCTGCGATGCCCTGAGAGAGCTCGGGGTCAAGGGGATTGACTACGTTCTCCTCACCCACATCCATCTTGACCACGCCGGCGGGTGCGGTGATCTGATTGGGAACTACCCGGAGCCCACCGTCGTGTGCCACCCTCAGGCAGTCGATCATCTCGTGGACCCGGCTCGGCTCTGGCACGGCTCCGTCAAGGTCCTGGGGGATCTCGCGAGGACCTACGGCGAGCCCTCACCGGTAAACCGGGAAAGGATCCGCCCTGGATGCACCATCCAGTGGAAGGGGCATGAAATCGAATCCCTGGAAACACCGGGACACGCATCCCATCACCTGTGCTTCTTCCTTGACGATATCGTGCTTGCCGGGGAGGTGGCAGGGATCAGGGTTCCTTCGGAAAACCCGCCTTATACGAGGCCTGCAACCCCGCCCCCCTTTCAGCCGGAAGGAGCCCTTGCCTCTCTATCTAAGGTCATTGAAAGGCGCCCTGAAAGGATGTGCTACGGCCACTACGGCATAGTGGGGAACGCGGTGAGTGTGCTTGAGAAGGCCTATCGCCAGATAATCTTATGGCTTGAGATCATAGAAGCACGGCGGGAAAGGGGGCTTGCAACGAATGAGGATGAAATCTTCGATGAGATCCTCGCCGGGGATCCCGGGGTTCGATCCTTTCATCAGCTCGAACCGGATATACAGGAAAGGGAACGCTATTTCATAAAAAACAGCATCAAGGGAATGGTGGGATCTATCAACATGTTGAGAAACGCATGAGGTGTACTTTTCTATGATATGACCTTGATTCCTTGTAACACGTTAGCCCTTTGAGACTGCCTGGTACATGGGCATAGGGGTGTCTTTTCTTTTACCATGCCCTTCAACAGGGGGCCTCAGCGTGCCCTGATACCATAGTCCCTGGCGAGCTGTTCGTTGTAATCGGCCATTCGCGATGGACACCGTTCTCTGGTGCACAGCTGACAGCTGTAAAAAGGGATCTCCGTGGGAAAGTAGATGCCGGATATGGACTTGAAAGGGGTCATGACAAGGGTTTTCTCCAGCCTCACGCCGATTGCGCCTTCCACGTCACCGAGGATCGAGAATAAGGGCCCTTGGTTCTCAATAGACCAATCCTCGAGAGATCCGGGGCTCATAGAGGAGAGGGTGGTAAGGGCATATCGAGACCTCAAGCTTTCTTCAAGGTAGCTCCGCACCGAGGCGAGCGCAACATCTCCAATGCTATCAAGATAGTACTGCTCCAGGATATCGCCACACCTCCTGGCCTCCTCTTCTAAGATCCCGCCTATGGTCAACACAAAGGGAAAGACCCGTTCTACTCGATCAAGATGCCTCCGTAACACCTTGCTTTTTAAATACACACCGTCTATCCTGATCGCGTCCTCAAGCCGCTCCTCTATATAGCAAACCTTATAGGCAGCCCCTGCTTCAATGAGAGCCTGGGCAAGCTCGATGAGCGACAGGACCTTGCTCCAATCCCCACTTCGCCTTATGTGGAGTCTCGTTTTGAGCTCTTCATGGTCCAGCATCACCGGTATAGGTCGTATGATTTCCATCGAATACTACCCTGAAATGCACGCCAACATAATTCCATCCATGATACGGCAGTGTAGAGAAAAGGGCGGTATGGGTCAAGGATTCTTCAAAGAGCACCTAAAACACAAGGGCACGGCGCAGGATGTGATGCTGATGTCCCTGGAAAAACTTCCGATCAACTCAAGAATAAGGCATGACTGATCTGCGGTTTTTCTATGCGAAACATGGTGAGATATTGTTGGTATCTTTCAATCGCTGCCTTGCTTGCCCCTGATTGCTCCGCCTGCCTGAAGCACATCTGCTAGAAAAATGTAGTCCTCTCCCTGAATCCATACGCTTTCATCCCGTGTTTCAATACGGAGACGGCCATGCTCATCAAAGAGCCTGGCCTTGATACAGGTCAGATACCCGTTGGCAAATGCCTTGGTTCTCACCTCAATCAGCACATCGCCGGAAGAGCGCAGTATGCGATATCCATCAAAGGCTGACTCAGCGCTGCATTTTCCGGGATTTTCGCCAATCCGGTTTACCTTTAGCTCCAAGAGCGGGTGAGCCTCTTCATCCATCAATCGCGCTGAGATGCAAGCTCTAGTCTCTCCTTGAGGCACAACATCGGCCAAAAGGAAAAAGCCATTATTCGATTCCGGATCATCGACTACGAAGCCTTGTGTGAGCATACCATTGACGAGGTAGTTGTGGTGAGCGCTTATGGGGCTTTCTCGAAATTCCATCATCTTCTCCCTCTCTTATATCCTCTTGCGAAGTGTTTCCAGCAAGAGGGGCAACACGGCTGAGCTCTCCCCCACCAACCCAAGGTCGGCCATCTTGAATATAGGCGCGTGGGCATCCCTGTTAATCGCGATAATAGTCTCTGCCCCAGTGATGCCAGTCGTATACTGCAGGGCGCCGGATGTACCGATTGAAATGAGCAGCCTTGGCTTAACCGTTTTTCCAGTCTGACCTAAAAGCCTCTCCTCATCAGCCCAGCCTGCAAGTACTACAGGCCTGGTGGCTCCCACCTCTCCTGCGAGAAGCTCCGCAAGTTCAAAGAGGAGTTTGAACTGTTCCCTCGATCCTAATCCCCTGCCGCCAACAATGACGATCTGGGCATCCTCCATTTTGCCCCCTCGCGCTTGCTGGTGTCGAGTCCTCAGAACGCGAACCCGCGTATTCGCTTTGACCTCGATCTCGGGATACACCACCCTTCCAACCGCATTGGCGTTATGGGGAAGCTCTTTGAATACGCACGGATGAATAGTAGCCATCTGTGGTCTGCAGTGCGGGCTTACCACCTCTGCAAGCAAGGTTCCTCCGAAGGCCGGGGTGGTCTGGAGCAGCAAACCCGTGTCGGGATCCACTTCAAGACCAACGCAATCCGCGCTCAGTCCTGTCTTCAGCCTCTTCGCCAGCCTGGGGAAGAACTCCCTTCCAAAGGAGGTAGCTCCCCCCAGGAGAATATCGGGCTTGAAGGCCTCTGCCCATCGGGCTATCACGCTGGTGTAGAGCTCAACCTGATACCATCTGAGATCGGGATGTTCCGCCACCATGACGATATCCGCTCCGTGGGCTATGTATTCCATGGCATACTGGTGTACCGCCTCGCCCAGCAAGAGGGCCGTGACTCGGGTGCGGAGCGTTTCTGCCAACTCCCTGCCCTTGGCAATGAGCTGTAAGGTAACTCGATTCTGAAAATAGTTTCGGTAATCCCCGAAAACCCAGACGCCATGTAACAAGCTGCTCTTATCCATCTTCCTCATCCAGGAGGCCCAAGGCCTCCAGTGTGCTGATCAAATGATCAACGAGCAGGCGGGGTGAACCGTTCACGAGCTCGCCCTTCCTTGTGGATGCCGGCGTGAGGAGCCTTTGAACTCGCGTGGCGGATCCCTTGGGTCCCACCTCTTCCTCGCTCAGGCCTAATTCCTCTCGCCCCCATCGTGAAATATTCCCTTGTGAAAAGGCCATCTCCAAGGAACCAAGGGCCAAAGATCGAACAGGGCAAAGGTCCCGGTTCACCGAAATGAGCGCGGGCAGGGTCACCGTGACCGTATCCAAAAAACCATCGCTCAGCCGTTCTACCACGAGAGAATCTCCTTCCAGGCTGATCTCGTTCACGCCGCACACCTGAGGGAGACCTAACTCCTCTGCGATTTGAGGACCCACATGGCCGGTATCGCTATCTATGGTCTTCATACCGCAAAGCAGGAGATCCGGAAAGGGCCGGATCCTTGAGATAGCCCTGGCAAGCACGTGTGATGTGGCCAATGTATCGGATCCCGCAAAGGCCGGATCTGTCACCAGAATAGCACGATCAGCTCCCGCAGCGAGTGCCTCCCTGAGCGACTCCTCGCTCTGGGGTGGGCCCATGCTCAAAACGGTTACCTGTCCGCCGGCGCTCCCTCGCAAATCAAGGCCGGCCTCGAGCGCAACGCGATCGAGGGGATTGATAGTGCTCTCCACGCCTTCCCTGATAAGGGTCATCCTCTCCGAATCAATACGAATAGTCGGCTGGTCGGGAACCTGTTTGATGCACACCACGATGTTCATGCCCTTTGCCTCCCTGGCATCTGGTGACCCTGGACTCCTTCCTCTGATCGCGATCCCTTGGAGCCGGGTATCTCGCTCAACAAACCCCGCGCTATTACCATACGTTGGATCTCTGAGGTGCCTTCATAGATCTCGCAGACCTTTGCGTCCCTGTAGTACCGCTCAACCGGATAGGCCTTGGTGTACCCGTAACCCCCATGCATCTGAACCGCTCGCCTACTGGCCTCCACCGCCACCTCGCTTGCATAGAGTTTTGCCATGGCTGACTCGCTGGCATAATCCAGCCCCCTATCCTTCAGGTGACACGCCCGGTAAATCAAAAGCCGTGCTCCTTCAATCCGCGTGGCCATATCCGCAAGGAACTTCTGGATGGTCTCGATCTCTACGAGCCTTTTTCCGAATTGATACCGCTGTCCTGCATAGGTGAGCGATACGTCCAGGGAGGCCTGAGCAATACCCAGGGCCTGAGCCCCTATGCCGATCCGTCCGCCGTTCAGCGAGGAAAGGGCAACCTTCATCCCTTCTCCCTCCTGCCCCAGGACATTGCGCCTGGGAACACAACAGTCATTGAGGGAAACAGGACACACCGGATTTCCCCTCATTCCCATAAGATCCTCAGGTGGCCCTTTGTCCAAGCCCGTGCGCTCGGATTCCACGATAAATACGGTGAGCCCCCCTTTCCTTTCTGCCCCTTGGACCCTGGCGAGAATAAGGTTAATGCCTGAGATGCCGCCGTTGGTGACAAATACCTTGTTCCCGTTGAGCACGTACTCGTCTCCACGGCGGCTTGCTGTACTCTCAATGGAGGCAATATCTGAGCCCGCATTAGGCTCGGTAAGGCAAAATGTGCCGATTTTCTCGCCGGAGGCCAGGAGAGGCAAAAAGCGCCTGCGCTGCTCCGGCGTACCGAAGAGGTAAATCGGATACGCCGAAACACCGTTATGAACACTGATGCAGAGCCCCATTGCAGCGTTTGCCCTTGAGATTTCCTCCACAACCATAGCAGAGCTCACCGCATCAAGCCCCGCACCCCCATACTCGGCCGGTATCTCCAAACCAAAATACTGAAGATCGGCCATCTCTCTCGCCAAATCCCATGGAAAGGTCGCGGTTCTGTCCATCTCCACCGCAGCATCAGCGAGTTTCGCCGCGGCGAACTCCCTTACTGTCCGCCTGATCACTGACTGCTTCATAGTAGGCTCAAAGCGCATCCTCGTGCTCCCTTACAGTACCGAATCACACGCTGACCACAAACCTCTCTCAGGGGCTCCTATCTCAGGCCCCGCACCCCCTCCGTGAAAGAGAGGTCAAAATCGATCTTTCGCTAAAATGAAAAACCCGTTATCAGGCGAACCTGATAACGGGTTTTTCCTTCTTTTTAAATCAACACACTAGGACATTATCGGGCTCGGTAGTTTTAGAACACGTATCCTGGGTATCGACAACAGGGTTACAGGAGGTATCCCTGTTGTCCCAATAATGCCTTGTATGTTTCGATATTCTGCCTGCATCGTTCGGTCTATCTATGATGAATATGTATTATAGGGAACGGGAAATCCCCTGTCAATATCTTTTTTATCCTTTCGTACTATTAAAATTTAGATAGACTCGGGAGGGAAAGGATCGGCACGTAGATGCTGTCACCCGGACCGCACACCACGCTCTCAACCCGTTCATCTGTTTCCGGGGCAAATCGCCAGCACTCGAACTGACCACTCAGGGTATACATGGTCTGGACATAGAAATCATTGAAAGATTCCGAAATACGAGGTACTATCGCCAGCGGCCAACAAAGGAGTGAACCCGACTATGCATCCTCGCAGACACATGATGAGAATGTTCTTTCAGGTTGAAATGCACGTGATGCTCGTGTGCCTGGTTACGGCATCCCTGGTCTTCATCGCCGCCGCTGTCCACGCTCAGGCGATAGAGCGGGCCTTCCCGTTTTCCCACGGTGAGAAGCTCACCTTTCAGGTTACATGGAGCTTGTTGCCGGCTGGAGAGGGTATCCTCGAAGTGCTTCCCATGGAAAGGATCAATGGAGTTCTCTCGTATCACTTCATGATGACGGCGCGCACCTATCCATTCATAGATCTCATCTATAAGGTCCGCGACAGGATAGATGCATATACGGATGAGGCGATGACCCACTCCATACTCTACAAGAAGCGAAAGGAGGGTAAAGCAAAGGGAAACGCGGTCGTGAATTTTGATTGGGATAAGCAAGAGGCCCACTACTCCAGCTCTGGGGAAAAGAGCAACCCTGTCCCCCTAAAACCCGGCTCATTTGACCCGCTGTCCGTCTTCTATGCCTTTCGCCTTCAGCCTCTTAGGGAAAACATGGAAATCCACGCCCACGTAACCGATGGAAAACGATGTATAACAGGGATAGTAAAGATCATACGGCGGGAAACCGTGACCGTGGCAAGCGGAACCTATGATACCTTCCTGGCCGAACCGGAACTAGGTCACCTCGGTGGGGTATTTCAGAAGAGCAAAAACGCCAAACTTCAGATATGGGTCTCTGCGGATCATCGCCGAATCCCGGTGAAGATACGGAGCAAGGTCTCTGTCGGGAGTTTTGTGGCGGAGCTCATATCTGCCGAAAACCTCTGCCCTGAGATAGGTTCCGGTAAAAAGTAAAGAATCCACGCCCAGAGGACGTGGCTTTCTGAGAAGAAATAACTTCAGTATCGTGCCTTTCGTAACACGTTAGCCTTTTGAAACTACCTGGTGAATGGGCATAGGGGTGTCTTTTCTTTTACCATGCCCTTCAACAGGGGGCCTCAGCGTGCCCTGATACATCAGGGCACACGCGCAACGCGGATCTGACTCTTGTATGCCATGGCGGTCGGTGCCC
>CAYPNL010000010.1:0-7567 GCA_964412045.1 uncultured Desulfobacteraceae bacterium | reverse complement strand
CTATTGCATCACCAATTTTGAGGATAGCAGGATAAACATGGAGGATGGAGAGTCCATAGAGATTAAGGACATCACCGAGATCATCCAAGACGTGATCTAAGGAACCGAAGAAACGTGATAGAAGCGGAAAAAGCGGAAAAAGAACCGATTGAAGGGCTGCTTGTTAATACTACCAGCACTTTTGGGGATGTCATGGTGGTGGGAGGAGGCATCAGCGGCATTCAAGCCTCCCTTGATCTTGCCGATATGGGCTTTAAGGTTTATTTGGTTGAGGAATCGCCGGCTATCGGCGGCAAGATGGCCCAGTTCGATAAGACCTTTCCCACCAATGACTGCTCCATGTGCATTGAATCACCGAAGTTCATTGAATGCGAAAGACACCCCAACATCGAGGTACTGACCTATACCGAGGTCGACCGGGTACAAGGTAAGGCAGGGGAGTTCACGGTAACCCTCATCAAGAAGCCAAGGTATGTCGATACAGACAAATGCACCGGTTGCACTGTCTGTGCGGAGTACTGCCCGGTCAAGGTCCCTGATCCATACAATCAGGACTTTTCATGGAGTAAGGCTATCCATATCTATTTTTCACAAGCAGTTCCGCTTATCAGCTACATTGACCCTCAAGCATGCCTTTACCTTCAAGACGAGAGATGTGCCATTTGCTTAGGAGTCTGCAAGAATGACGCTATAGATTTCAATCAGAAGGAAGAGCGGGTCGAGATTGAGGTGGGGGCGATAATCCTGTCTCCGGGCTATGAGATATTCGATCCTAAACTGAGGGGTGACTATGGCTATGGAGAGATGCAGAATGTGGTGACCAGTCTTGACTTTGAACGGTTATTATGTTCCACCGGGCCATACGAAGGTGAGATACGGCGTCCTTCCGACAAGAAGCATCCCCACAAGATAGCCTGGATTCAGTGCGTGGGTTCCAGACAGGTTATCCCGGGCGGCAACAGCTATTGTTCGGCAGTGTGCTGTACCTATACACAGAAACAGGTTATCCTGGCAAAAGACCATGACGATGAGATTGAGGCTGCTGTATTTCATAACGATATTCGGGCCTTTGGCAAGGACTTTGAACGATTTTATCAGAGAGCGGAGAAACTTCCGGGGGTTCGGTTTATTCGAAGCTATGTATCGATAGGCAAAGAGATCCCGGATAGCAAGAATGTAACTATCCGATATTCTACTACCGAGGACGGGGTCAAGGAGGAGGAATTCGATCTGGTTGTGTTATCCGTCGGATTGAATCCTCCTGCCGGCGCTAAGAATTTGGCCGATACATTCGGCGTTGAACTTAATTCTTACGGATTCTGTAAAACGAATCCTTTGAATCCTATGCTGACCACGCGCCCGGGAATTTTTGTAAGCGGCGCCTTCCAGGGACCCATGGATATCCCGGAGTCGGTGGTAAGCGCCAGCGGGGCTGCAGCCCTGTGCAGTCATATCCTCGCTGACCGGAGAGGGGAGCTGGCCGAAGAAAGGAAATATCCGCCGGAAAGGGATGTTTCCGGAGAAGCGATAAAGGTGGGTGTTTTTGTGTGTCATTGTGGAGCTAATATCGGAAGAGTGGTAGATGTTCCTTCCGTGGTTGAATATGCAGCCACCTTAAAGAACGTTGCCCACGCTCAAGAAAGCCTCTTTGCGTGTTCTACTGATAATGCCCGGCAGATATCAGATACAATCCGAGAAAAAGGACTTAATCGCGTCGTTGTCGCTGCCTGCACCCCCAGGACGCATGAACCGTTATTCAGGGACACGGTTCGAGAAGGAGGAATAAATCCCTATTTCTTTGAATTTGCCAATATACGAGAACATTGCTCCTGGGTTCACTCTCGAGAAAAGGAATCAGCGACAGAGAAGGCAAAGGACCTCGTTCGAATGGCGGTGGCCCGATCCGCCTTTTTAGAGCCTTTACAGGAATTCGAGCTGCCGGTCAATAAAGCAGGGCTTGTGGTCGGAGGAGGCCCGGCCGGGATGACTACTGCTCTGAGCTTGGCTGACCAAGGCTTTGAGGTTTACCTGGTCGAAAAGGATACAGATCTGGGCGGAACTGCGAGAAGACTTTATTCCACCTTAGAAGGAATGGATGTTCAGGCATATTTAGGCGATAGTATACGCAACGTGTATCGGAACCCCCTCATACACGTGCTTACGGACGCCACCATTGTCGAGGCGTCCGGGTATGTGGGCAATTTCATAACCAAGGTGAACTATGAAGGCACGCTCAAGGAGATACGTCATGGAATAACCGTCATCGCTATCGGCGCTGAAGAATATAAACCTACCGAATACCTTTACGGGGAAGATGACAGGGTGATGACCCACCTTGAGTTGGAGGAGCGGATCGCCGGAAGAGAAGAAACGCTTCTGAATGCAGAGACCCTGGTGATGATCCAATGTGTGGGCTGCAGAAATGAAGACAGAAATTACTGCTCCCGAGTATGTTGCAGCCAGGCTATAAAGAACGCCTTGAAGCTAAAAGAGATAAACCCCCTGATGGATATTTACATTCTCTATCGAGATATGAGAACCTATGGGTTTAAAGAGGATTATTACCAGGAAGCCGCAGATAAAGGGGTAATCTTCATCCGCTATGAGCCGGACGATAAACCCCAGGTGGAGGCTATTGAAGAGGATGGTAAGTCTATTCTAAGGGTTACCGTGACCGATCCTATCCTCGGTAAGAGGCTTTTTCTCGATACTGATGTGCTGGCTTTAGCCGCCGCTGTTATCCCTTCACCAACAAATAGTGCAATATCGCAATTTTTCAAGGTGCCGGTGAACCAAGATGGTTTCTTTCAGGAAGCACATGTAAAATTACGGCCGGTCGACTTTTCCACAGATGGTGTTTTTGTATGCGGAATGGCTCACTATCCCAAGCATATCACGGAGGTCATCAGCCAGGCTTACGGGGCTGCCGGACGGGCAGTAACTCTTCTTTCAAGGGATTCGGTCGTAGCCTCCGGCGCTGTGTGCGAGGTGAATGAGAGTGAGTGTCTAGCGTGTGGGGCATGCATGACTGCTTGTACCTATGGAGCTATAGAGTTTTATGAGACGCCAAAAGGTAGGAAGGTAAGGGTTAATTCTATTCTGTGCAAAGGATGCGGGCTTTGTAACTCAAAGTGCCCGGTAGGAGCTATTTCCCTAAAGCACTTTACCGATAAAGAGATCTTTTCCCAAATTAACTCATCATTTCCAGGCCTTGCAGAAGCCTGCTCATGAGCAAGCAGGGGTTACCGCAACAGAGGGGAATTAAGAATGGTTTCGGGGTACGAGTTTGAACCAAAGATTTTGGGATTTCTATGCAACTGGTGTTGCTACGCAGGGGCTGATCTTGCCGGGGTTTCCCGATATCAATACCCTACTAATATGCGAGTGATACGGGTGATGTGCTCGGGTAGAGTTGACCCGGCATTTATATTCCAGGCCTTCTTAGGCGGAATAGACGGGGTGTTTATAGGCGGCTGCTGGCTCGGAGAATGCCATTACGGCGTGGGAGGAAATTACCACGCTCTGAGCTTGATCCATATTGTTAGAAAAGTCATGAAGCTCGTAGGGGTCAATCCTGAAAGGTTAAGGCTTGAATGGGTATCCGCCTCTGAGGGAAATCGTTTTGCCGAGGTTGTTACTGATTTTACTCAAAATCTTAAGAAGTTAGGGCCTCTGGGTACAGAAGAAGGCATGGATGAGAATGGATTCAAGTTAAAACTTGAAGCAGCTAAAAATCTGGTTCCCTACGTCAAGCTGATTGAAAGGGAAAAATTGAGAGTGCATTTCGATACGGAAGAAGAATATGCCGAATTTTTTTCCAGCACCGAGGTAGAGCGGTTATTCAATGAATTAATTGTGGATAAATTAGCGATAAGCCGAATTATGCTGCTGTTGCGAGAAAATCCCCTTTCAACAGGAGAAATATCTGAGACACTAGGCTTAAATCCATCTGAAGTATCACGACACCTTGCCGCTTCAGCAAGACAAGGGATAGTCAGGTTCGATGAAAGACGGAAGCGGTTTTCCACAGTCTTGAGTTGAAAGAACAGATGCGGGGGAGTATGAAGAAAGAAGGTGAAAACAGTATCTATGGGTGGCGATAAAATCGATCAAATTATTGATAAACATCAGGGTGATGCCAGTTCACTTATTCAAGTATTACTTGAGATTCAAAGCGAAAATCATTGGCTGCCTAAGGAAGCATTAGACAAGGTCAGCGAAAAATTACACGTGCCCTTCAGCCGGATACACCACATAACTACCTTTTATAAAGCCTTTAGTTTAATTCCCAGGGGTCGTTATGAAGTTCAGGTGTGCATGGGAACAGCCTGTCATGTTCGCGGTGCCGCGCGCGTCTTGGAAAAGGTTCAGGATCTGATTGGGATTGCACCCGGTGAAACCGATTTGGATTTAACGTTCAGCCTGGAGACGGTGAATTGTCTTGGATGCTGTGCTTTAGGTCCGGTGATGGTAATCGATGCAGAATATCACGGCAAGATGTCGCCGGGAAACGTGGAAGACGTGTTGAAAAATTACCATTAAGGAAAGAGTATGCGAAAAATCAATTCACCTGCTGATTTGGAAGGGCTGAGGAAGGACATCTTATCAAAGAGGAATCCAAATAAGCTTTGTATTACGCTGTGTTCCGGTACTGCCTGTCGTGCCAGCGGCAGCGAAAAAGTTGCTGCAGCTATTCTGCAGGAAATAGAAAAGCAAGGATTAAAAGGCGAGGTAGACTTTAGAAGAACGGGCTGCCATGGCTTTTGCGAGAAAGGCCCCATTGCGGTTATCTATCCTGAGGAGATATGTTATCTCCAGGTAATGCCCGAAGACATTTCCGAGATTACCTCTCAGACCTTAAAGGAGAAGAAGGTTGTAGATCGTCTGCTCTATGTCGACCCGAATACAAGCGAAAAAGCAACCCATGAATCCGATATCCCATTCTATAAAAATCAAGAACGACTTGTCTTCGGTCCCAATAGAAGGATCGACCCTAAAAGCATTGAAGATTACCTCGCTATCGGCGGTTATCAAGCTTTAAGTAAGGCTCTCTTCGAGATGACACCGGAGCAGGTTATCGGAGAAGTCAAAGAGGCGAAATTGAGAGGTCGAGGCGGAGCAGGTTTCCCGGCTGGAATAAAGTGGGAGGCTGCTCGCAATGCCCCAGGGGAGATAAAATATGCGATAGTCAATTGCGATGAGGGAGACCCGGGGGCTTACATGGATAGGTCTCTCATGGAAGGCAATCCCCATAGTGTCCTTGAAGGCTTGATCATCGGAGCCTATGCCATAGGCTCACATGAGGGATATATTTACGTTCGTCAGGAGTATCCCTTGGCAGTAGAGAACGTAGGCATAGCTATCAAGCAAGCTGAGCAATGGGGTTTCCTAGGGGAAAATATCCTTGGTTCAGGCTTTGATTTCACTATTCAGGTACACCGGGGAGCCGGGGCTTTCGTGTGCGGCGAGGAAACATCTCTGCTCATGTCTCTGGAGGGTAAGCCGGGAGAACCTAAGGCCAGGCCGCCATATCCGGCGACAAAAGGACTTTGGGATAAGCCAACAAATATAAACAATGTGGAGACATGGGCCAACATTCCCTTCATTATTAACAGAGGAGCTGATTTCTTTACCTCAATCGGCACTGAGGGCAGCAAAGGCACAAAGATATTCTCCTTGGTCGGCAAGGTGAATAACACCGGCCTTGTAGAGGTGCCCATGGGCATAACCTTGAGAGATATTATCTACAAGGTAGGCGGCGGTATCCCTGGAGGCAAGAAGTTCAAGGCAGTGCAAACGGGTGGTCCATCAGGAGGGTGCATCCCTGAAGAACACTTAGATATTGAAGTCGACTTTGATAAACTGGCCCACGTTGGCGCAATAATGGGGTCAGGCGGGATGATCGTAATGGATGAAGACACCTGTATGGTTGATGTGGCCCGGTACTTCCTTGCCTTCCTCGCCGATGAATCGTGTGGAAAATGTGTTCCATGCCGTGAAGGTATCAGGCAGATGCTTAAGATTCTGACTAATATTACTGAAGGAAAGGGCAAAGAGGGGGACATCGAGCTCTTGGAAGATCTGTCCGAGACAACTAGGAGTGCATCTCTCTGTGCTTTAGGCAGGACCGCTCCTAACCCGGTCTTGAGCACCATACGTTACTTCAGAGACGAGTATGAGGCACACATCAATGAGAAACGGTGCCCGGCTTATGTCTGCAAGCAGCTGATCTCCTACTATATTGATCCGGATACGTGTCAGGCATGTATGATCTGCCTTCGAAAATGCCCTGTCGAGGCTATTGTTGGAGGCAAGAACCGGATACATATCATTGATCAAGAGAAATGCATAAAATGCGGAACGTGCTTTGAAGTCTGCCCTCCTCGCTTCGGTGCGGTCAAAAAGATTTCCGGCGAGCCTGTTCCACCTCCTATCCCTGAAGAAGCACGAACTATAGCCAGAAAGAGCAAAGCCACATGAGTAAAATCATTGTACAGATTGATGAAAGAAAAGTTGAGGCAAGAGAAGGGATGACCATTTTGGAGGCGGCCCAACGTGTTGGGATATTTATTCCGACACTTTGCTACCATGAGAAATTGGAACCGTATGGGGCTTGCAGAATATGCACCGTAGAAGTAGAAACTCGCGGCAGGACCAATCTCGTTGCTTCCTGCCTTTACCCGGTAGAACAAGATTTGGTCGTTAGAACCAGGTCTGAGAAGATAGATAAAATTCGCAAAACGATTCTGGAGCTTTTGCTGGCTCACGCTCCAGATGACCCGGCATTGCAGGATTTGGCAAAAGAGTACGGAGCAGAGAAAAACCGTTTTGAAAAAGAGCCGTCATTCTGCATTCTTTGCGGCCTCTGTGTGCGATACTGTGCCGAGGTTAAAAAGAAAAACGCTGTTGGATTTGTCAACAGAGGAATAGGACGAGAGATAAATTTCATTCCCGAGATAGCCTCTACGGAGTGCTTGAACTGCAAGGAATGCTTTCCACTGTGCCCAACAGGGGCCCTCCAATCAGCGTTTGTTTTAACTGAAGCGCTTGCGTTTCCCCCACCTCCTTCGGAATCGGTGCCGGACGAATAGACAACCCACACTATGCCTGTTCCGCTTTCCCTTTTGCCCGGAGCGTTCTGCGACCACGGGAATAGTTTGAAACGGCACCTTCGTAGTATTCAGCAAAACGTATCAAGGTATACCCCATGACTTTTTCCTCACGTTATCCTGCGCATCCCCTCACTGTGGCATTGATCGAGCGATATATATCGGGTAAGATGCAAACAGGCGTCAACCTTCAACCTATTTCATATATATGCTTCAATTACTGATCATCATCGCTATCCTGCTCTTCTCGGTCATGATTCATGAGTGTGCCCATGGGCTGGTCGCACTCTGGTTCGGGGATGATACCGCGAAGAGGCAGGGGAGGTTATCGCTCAATATCGTCAGGCACATAGATACGGTCGGCACTATCGTTGTTCCCTTGTTCCTGCTCGTATTTTACCTGGTGGCAGGCTCAGGGATCATCTTCGGTTGGGCCAAGCCCGTGCCCGTGACCGTGG
>CAYPNL010000009.1:0-5307 GCA_964412045.1 uncultured Desulfobacteraceae bacterium | reverse complement strand
TACATAACGACCTTTAAATTCTAAGCCCTTCCCACCCCCAAGGCCTTTGACCCGGCGGAGACAAGCCGCGTTATTCCCATCTACTCGTAGCGCAGGGCAACAATAGGATCGAGGTGCGCCGCCTTTCTCGCCGGGTAAAAGCCGAAGAACACACCTACCGCGGCGGAGAACGTGAAGGCCAGGATCACCGATCCGGTCTCGATTATAATGGGCCACTCGCTTATTACCGCGATCATTATTGATCCGCTGACGCCTATAAGGATACCCATGATCCCGCCGATGAGGGAAAGGGTTACCGCCTCGATCAGAAATTGAGCGAGGATATCAGCACTCTTCGCACCTACCGCCATTCTGATCCCAATCTCGCGCGTGCGCTCGGTCACGGACACGATCATAATGTTCATGATGCCAATGCCTCCCACTACCAGCGAAACAGAGGCCACCGCAGCGAGAAGCAGCGCCATTGCCCGAGATGACTCGGCACGTGTCTCCAGGATCTGAGACAGGTTCCTTATGAAGAAGTCGTCGTCCTGGCCGGGTCTCAAGCGGTGACGCTGGCGGAGCAGTTCTCGTACCTGCTCCTCGACCTCTGCGACGAGCTCTGAGGTCCGCGCCTTCACAAAGATGCCGCCCACTATCTTACCGCTGATACTGCGGCCGCCCAGCACCCGCTTCTTGGCGGTGGACAGGGGTATGAAGACCACGTCATCCTGGTCATGTCCCATTGGCGATTGACCCTTGGCCTTGAGCACGCCCACAACCTCGAAAGGCACACGATTGATACGAACGATCTGGCCTAGGGGATTCTGTCCGGGAAAAAGGCTCTCAATCACTGCCTCGCCCAGAAGCACCATCTTTGCTGCGCCTTTCACCTCCTCATGGCTAAATGCTCTTCCCATGGCGATTTCCCATTCGCGCACCTCGAAGTATTCCGGGGTGACGCCCTCGATGAGGGTGGACCAGTTGAGATTACCGAATACCACCTGGCCGCTTCCTCGAACATGGGGCGCGACAAGGTGCACGCCTGGAATCTCGTGCTGGATAGCCGTAGCGTCGTCTTCCGTAATGGTCGGCAGGGGGCCTCCCCCGAGCCGCGCGCCTCCCGAGGTGCTGGTCCCAGGACCCACGATGATGAGGTTAGATCCCAGGCTTTGTATCAGCTCAGCCACCCGGGCCTGCGCCCCGGTGCCGACCGATACCATGATGATAACCGCTGCGACACCGATAATTATTCCGAGCGTGGTGAGCACGCTGCGTATTACATTGGCGCGAAGGGCACGGAGGGCATCGAGAAAGGGATCAAGTAGGCTCATCATGGCTTTGCCTCCTCAACCGGCATCCCGGAGCTTGTCCTCTCGACGAGGTTTGCGGGCTGTATCATCTTATCATTAATCAGGCTTCCGTCACGGAACCGAAGAATGCGCCGGGAGAACCGTGCGATCTCGAGCTCATGGGTTACGAGCACGATAGTAATTCCGGCGCGGTTGAGGCGCTGAAACAGGGATATGATCTCAAAGCCGGTTTTAGTGTCAAGCGCACCGGTCGGCTCATCTGCCAGGAGAAGCACCGGTTTATTCACAAGGGCCCTGGCAATAGAGACGCGTTGCTGCTCTCCTCCTGATAGCTGTGAAGGTTGGTGGTGGGAGCGATCGGAAAGGCCAACGTCAGCCAGTGCCGCGCCGGCCTTGCCTCGGCGGTCGCGACGCGAAGCGGATGCATACCTGAGGGAGAGCTCCACGTTTTCCAGTGCTGTTGCCCGCGGAAGGAGATTGAAGTTTTGAAAGACGAAGCCGATCTTACGGTTCCTCGTGTCTGCGAGTTCATCACGGGTAAGGGATGAGACATCCTTTCCATCAAGGATATAGAGCCCATTCGTGGGCGTGTCTAAACAACCGAGCAGGTTCATAAAGGTGGACTTGCCGGAGCCGGATGGCCCCATGACCGCCACAAAATCCCCCTGTTCGATTTCAACGGAAATGTCGCGGAGCGCATGCACTACCTGGGGGCCTAAGGCATAGTCCTTGGTGAGGTTTGCGGTCTTTATCAGGAGGCTGGGCATATTACAATCCAAACACCCTTCGACTGCTGCCCGATATCTCGCGATTTTGACCGCTTTGCCCAGTGATTATCTCTTGTCCGGCCTCAAGATCGCCCCGGACGATTTCAGCGAAGCTGCCATCGCTAATCCCGGTGATTACGTGCACGGGAACCGGCGTTCCGCCCTTATCCAACACCCAGACACGCCCGCGCGCGAGCGGGTTTGCTGCCCTGGATTTAACCGCCCTTCGTAGCTTTTCGCGCTGCTCTGGATTGAGGATTGCGGAGACGGCCTTGGTGCTCTCCTCCCGCATTCTCTTCCATTCAGCCCGAATGTCCTCGGGCGTTCCGCCTTTTACGCGTAAGCTCATGATACGCTCGCGCTGCTCGGCAAAGATGGCGCGAACCAGGGCCTGCTCATCCTCATTGAGTCCGAGGGTCGCGATGAGCCGTTCGAGCCGCTCCTCTTGCTGTCCTCTTTCTCCGCTGGCTGCTGCGCCCCTATCCACACTGCTTGTGCCTTCCACCTTCCTTGCTTCAGCGCTCAGGGGCTTAAACCGAAGGGCTGCGTTCGGCACCCTGAGCACGTCATGGCGTTCGTCGATCACCACCTGCACATTGGCGGTCATGCCGGGCAATAGCTTCTGGTCCTGATTCTCCGCGGATACCACAACGGTATAGGTCACCACATTCTGGATAGTCTTGGGCGCCTTACGGATCTGCGCTACCTGTCCGGTGAATTCAAGGTCTGGAAATGCATCTACAGTGAAGCTTACCCGCTGTCCTACCACTATGCGGCCGATGTCGGCCTCATCCACATTGGTGTCAACCTGCATCTTCCTGAGATCTTGGGCGATGGTAAAGAGCGTTGGGGCTTGAAGGCTTGCAGCAACGGTCTGCCCGATATCGACAGTTCTCTGTATTACTACGCCGGCTAAAGGTGAGCGAATAATCGTGTGCTCCAGGTCTACCTTGCAGTTATGCAGGGCTGCCTCTCGCTGCTTCACCTGGGCGAGGGAATGTTCTACCTGGGCCTGGGCCATCTTGACTTGGGCTTTATGGGAAATGACGATGGAGGCCTGTGCCTGCTCTTGCGCCTCGGCAGCGCTGAACTGGGCATGGGCCTGATCATGGGCAGCATCTGCATCGTCTATCTGGCTCTTTGAGATTATGGCCTGCCGGTGAAGCGACCTTTTTCTATCGAGGTCACGTTTCGCATGGAGGAGTACCACACGGGCTTTTACGGTTTAAGCCTTGGCGGCAGCGAGTGCCGCATAAGCATTCTCGAGCTCCGCCTGTGCCCGTTCTATGGCGGCACGCTGTATAGCCACATTGGCAAGCGCCACGGCAAGCTCGGCCTCTGCTTGACGGACCCGGGCCTCGAAGTTTTCAGGGTCGATACGCGCGATAACCTGGCCCTCATGTACCTCCGAATTAAAGTCCGCGTTAAGTTCCTTGATCTGGCCGGAGACTTGAGAGCCTACCTGTACCGTAGTGACCGGGGTGAGCGTACCGGTGGAGGATACCGTGCTGATGATCTGCCCCAGCTCGGCCCTCGCGAGACGGAAAGTGGGACGCGTACCATTGCGATTGGCGTACGTATACGCAAAGATTGCCGCAATAAAGATCAAGGCCACAACAATGAACAGCGTTCGTTTGCGCATGTGTGTATATCCTCTCTGTATTAGGTCATCTCGATTGCCCTGCGTCAAGCGAAAAGCGTGGTGATGCTCGTTTCTCTACCGCAGTGAAAATTGCGTATCGGCATTCTCTTTCCAGCCTTTCCATATTAGACGGTTGAGTTGAGGAAAAGTCTACATTTCTCCCCAGCGCAAGTAGGGATAGAGCTTACGGGGGATCATCGAACCCAAGAAGGGGAATGGTGGATAGAGCGAGCTAAAGCGCAGCAGCAGGATAGTGAAATAATAAAAAGCGGGATCAAATAATAAAGAATTGTTCCACATCTTTCCAGAAGATCTACGAGGTGAATCTACTGTAACTGGGCTGAATGAGGAGGAGGATGACGATTTTACCCTTTTTTCAGAACTTAGAAAAATACGCCCTTTCTTCTTTAAGTATAGGCGTTACAATACCTTTTCAACCTCCTCTTTAGATACGATGAAGCTTTTATCAAATTCCTGCCAGAATTCTTTATGCTCTTCTTGCCACCCTGGACCAAATTTTTTATCAAAGAATTGTTTTAACCTGGCAAACCATATGCCTTGCTTTCTAATACCCTTTTCACTTGTCTTAATAATATCGGCAAGATATACATCAATATCCCCTATCTTATCTTTGGGTATATAAGCATAGGCGCCTTCTTTAATGGATTTTACTAAATCATCAGGGCTAAGAGCATGGGCTGTGAGCATTAATGAGGGAATACCCTTTTGGGTCGTTATTTTCAAAAGTTGATAGCCTTCAACTCCCATGATATCTAATACTGCTGCATCATAGGTATTTTTGCTAAGAAATTTCTGAGCAGTTTCAAAACTCGGTGCTGTGTCATTGATGCACATATCCAAGAGGTCTGTTACTGTTTCCAGTATGTCGGGCTCATCGTCTGCTATCAGAATTCTTTTGCCCTCCAAAATATTTTCCATCTTTACCCTCCCTTTTGTGTTATGCAAGATTTCAAGGAGTACCAAGGATAGCAGAATTTCATTAAAAATCAATCCTAAATTTTTATCTCTTTTTCATCTGGTAAAGCCCATAGAGAAATAAGGTTTGATAAGTAAACAATTTAGGTCTAGTTTGTTTACTATGGTAAACAGAATGACAAGAGACACGTTGCTTGCCATCATCGGCGAGCGGCTGAACTTGCGACAAGCTTGCGACACAACTTGCGACAGACTCACGATATGGCTTGCGACATCCAGCCCTGGATTGGAGGGTAAGAAAACGGTTTTGGCGCCGCTTTATGAAGGAGTACGGAGTTAAGAGATGTATATCTTTTCTTGCCTCTATGGATTCACGAGGAATCCCAAAACTTCATCTCCCGGTATTCCTTTCTTCGAGCAGGGCTTCAAGAACTGAGGCATCAGCTTCTCTGCGAGTCAAAACCACGTTTTCTTCAGCAATAAGCTCCGGTGGAAACCCCTTTTTTTGGGGCGCCTTCACAATCCCAAGCAATTCCATCTCCCTGATCCAGGGAGTTTCATTGACCTGAGATTCTGACTGAGACACATGACTTAATCGAGCCAAGGGAGTTGTTCTGTCAAGTATTTCAATCTGTTCTCCGCCGCGCACAAGCCTCAGATAATAGCTAAG
>CAYPNL010000008.1:0-5702 GCA_964412045.1 uncultured Desulfobacteraceae bacterium | reverse complement strand
ATGCCTTCGCCGACGGGCTCAAGGCCTGCCAATTTCATATCGTAGTCCACCATGATCTTTACCAGCTCTTCAAAGCTGGTTCTCGGCTCCCATCCTAGTCGTTGTCGTGCCTTGGTTATATCGGCCTGAAGGGATTCAACCTCAGTGGGCCTGAAGTAGCGGGGATCTATCTCGATGAGCACATCCCCTGGCTTTACCAATGCATCCCATGGGGAGGGTGCACTTCTTACGATCCCTTTCTCTTCTGCTTCTTGCCCCTTCCAGGCGATCTCTATGCCGGCATAGGCAAAGGCATGATCGACAAATTCCTTGACTGAATGACTCTCGCCCGTGCCGATTACATAATCATCCGGCTCTTCCTGCTGGAGGATGCGCCACATGGCCTCGAGATATTCGGGGGCAAATCCCCAGTCCCTTTTTGCACCCAGGTTGCCGAGATAGAGCCGTTTCTGGTTTCCAGCGAGCATGTTGGCAAGGGCCCTGGTGACCTTTCGGGACAAAAATGTCTCACCTCTCCGAGGACTTTCATGATTGAACAGGATGCCGTTCGAGGAATAGCTATGGTAGCCTTCCCGGTAATTGCGCACCATCCAATAGGCATAGACCTTGGCGGCTGCATAGGGGCTTCTGGGCAGAAAGGGGCTGGTTTCACTCTGGGGAGCAGGAGCAGCACCGAACATCTCGGAGGATGATGCCTGGTAGAACCTGGCAGTGACCCCGCTTCTTCGCACCGCTTCAAGGATTCGGGTGGTGCCGAGAGCTGTTATGTCCCCGGTATATTCCGGGATGTCAAAGGAAACCCTTACGTGGGACTGAGCAGCGAGGTTATAGATTTCATCGGGCTTTATGTTGTAGATGAGGTTGATAAGCTGGCCCGAATCTGAGAGGTCCCCATGGTGAAGAAAGAGCTGGGGGTTGGGATCGTGGGGATCAACGTAGATGTGGTCGATCCGTTGGGTGTTGAAGCTGCTCGATCTCCTGATCAGGCCGTGGACCTCGTAGCCTTTTGAGAGTAAGAATTCCGTCAGGTATGAGCCGTCCTGGCCCGTGATGCCGGTGATGAGTGCTTTCATGGGAGACTCCGTTTAAAGCGTTATGAGCGTTATGAGCGTTCGGATCGTCCGCCAGTCCGCCACACGTACGGCGGACAAGAAAAACGGCGGATAAATTTGGAGCGTTGTGAGCGTTGAGAGCGAGATTGATGAGCTTCGCTGTATACAGCTCCGCCCCTTCGGTTCCATATCCTATAACCGAGTAACTACTTGAAATTACATTATAAATAGTACGAAAAGAAGCTTTGTGAAACAAAGGGGACCTACCACAATGAAAGGATCTTGACGAATCCTTTCTCAATGAGGCCCTTAAGCAGATAATTGACTTGGCCAAGGCTCACTCCAGCATGGTTTGCAAGCTGTCGCTGGTTGGAGATCTCCTCCCTGTGCAGGGCATCCAAAACAGCAAAGGTCTTATCGGAAGAGTACATAGTGTGTTCCTGTGCTCTGTTGTTCAGTCTTGAACAGGATTTTTATAACAACCGCGAAGGGTTGTCAAGGAATAACGGTGGGAGCGTCGATCTGGTCTGGAAGATGTGCTCCGGGAGTGTAATGGGCACGTCACAAAAAAGGGCATAGAGTCACGCTGTAGAGATAAAAAGGCAGGAACTAACGTCCCGTGGACTCCTCATCTCATAGCTATCTCAACGAAATCGAATTCCTTTCGCTAGAACACAGAAACCTCTTTCAAAATCGATAGATTATCCAATACCTTCCCCGCACCTTCGACGACTGTAATGAGGGGATCATCTGCAACGGTTATTGGCACGCCGGTTACCTCTCGCAGCAACATATCGAGGTTTTTTAACAGTGCTCCACCGCCTGTAAGAACAATTCCCTTATCTACTACATCGGCGGATAATTGGGGCGGCATTTGCTCCAGGGCGGTTCTCACGATTCGAACAATGGTTTCCACCTGCTCTGATATGGCCTGAGCTACTTCTTCTGAATTGATAGTCAGCATCTTGGGTATGCCCGTGACGAGATCCCTGCCTTTTACTTCTATATGTTCGGGCTTATCCATAGGATGCGCAGTTCCAAGGGCAATCTTGATGAGTTCCGCGGTCTGGAGGCCGATCAGAAGGTTATACGTCCTTTGGATATACAACAGGATAGCCTCATCCATTTTATCACCGCCTACCCGTTCCGAGAGGGAATACACCGTCCCTGCCAGGGAGATCACACAAACCTCTGTGGTTCCCGCCCCAATGTCAACGATCACATTGCCTGTGGCTTCAGTAACCGGCAAATTGGCCCCGATCGCTGCCGCCATGGGTTCTGTGATAAGGTAAACCTCCCGAGCACCGGCGGATATGGCCGATTCCCGTAGTGCATTCTTTTCCACCTGGGTGCTGCCCGAGGGTACCGCGATAACGATCTGCGGCCTTACGAGCGATTTCCGGTGGTGTGCCTTCCGAATGAAGTACTTCAGCATGGTCTCTGTGGTGTCAAAATCGGCAATCACCCCATCCATCATTGGCCTAATTACCATGATATTTTCAGGGGTCCGGCCGAGCATTCTCTTTGCCTCGTGGCCTACTGCCAGGATGGTATCTGTTCCCTGAGCTGAGTTTCTCACGGCCACCACTGAGGGTTCATTCAACACGATTCCTCTTCCCTTCACGTACACCAAGGTGTTGGCTGTACCGAGGTCAATGGCCAGGTCGGTTGAAAATAAGCCGAATAGCGAATTTAGGAACATCTGCTCTTCTCAGTTTTTTTCTCAATCTGATTAGCATAGGACTTACAGAAGGATCGCAATCTTCTTTGGATCCAGCTCAGTAAAGAATCCACGTCCAGAGGACGTGGTCTCAAGAAGCACTACCGAAAATCCATTCCGGGTGAGACTACGGGCTGCTGCGAGCCCACCCGTCTCGCTGCCTAGGACTATGGCGTGAGAGTCAGCCATATGATATGCCTAGATCAAGAATCATTCCTTTTCGATAACCATGGTGCCGGCCATCTTATCACCCAACCTTATTCCTTTCTTATCAGAGAAGATCTTAATAATTTCAATAACAACCAGAACAAATACAGCGATTCCGATCAGGATATCGAGGATCCATCCAATGATTGGTATCAATAAGAAGAACAAGATGAGTGGGCCGAGAGAGAACATCCAGTTCCTTTTTGCGGAGGTAGCATAATCGATCTTAGCTGTGGGGTTTTCAGTATTTACCACGGATAATTTTAGCAATTTTTTCCCAATACTCTTATACTCAAGGGCTTCGATAGGGAGAGCATCTCGTAAGAGCATGTACAGGGCGCCAATAATTCCTCCAACAAAAGGGATAAGCCCCACGATCATAGAAGCTACCGCATCAATAATAAATGCTATTATCCGTTTTACCGGATCAGCCTTTGTAAGTGCGGCATCATTGATCTTTATTTCATCCGTTTCAGGTTTCTCTTGTGTTGCTTGGCCTTCTTTTTCATTGCTCATGAGCGAACCTCCTTTCTCTCTAGGCAATCAGAGAATGTATTATACCATAGCCATACACAATTAAGAACCGATATTTTTGGTAAGCAAGTCTGACGGCTTCGCAGCCTGCTATAGCTCCATGCGTTTAGCAGAGAGATTGGCCGGGAAAGGGACTCGGATCTTTGAGTTGTTCAGCCGCCGCATGTAGTCAGGCAGTTACCAGCTCAAAGAGGCAGCGGGATCTCTATAAGGCCATAATGTGCTCAACAGTGGCCTTTTTTTTCTTCCCTTTCAAAATCAACGATCCTTGAAACCCTGTCCTCAAGGACCATGACCTGCTCAACGATTAGTTTCAAGTCCCTCTTTTGTGGGTCGTCCTCAGGCGTCTTTTCATACAGCCTTCGAGCAAATCCGCCGATTATGGTAAGGGAATTCCTGCACTCATCGGCAACCCTATCAGCCATTTTACCGAGGGCAGCGAGCCGTTGCGCCTCAATGAGTTGTTTGCTCTTTTCATCGAGCTCTTGTGTCCGTTCTTGAACCATTTTCTCAAGTCCCTGGCTGACGGTATATATCTTGTCATAGAGCTGGGATATCCTGATTGCCGTGCCGATCTGATTGGCGATAATGTTGATGAGGTCGTTGAATCGCTCATGAAAGTAGTTCTTTTTCCTGGAAGAACTTACGAGGACCCCGATAATCGTACCCTCTGCCTTTATGGGAGTTACTGCAAATGATTGGATGTTCTCGCCAACCAGAAGGGTCGTTGAAATGGGCTTATCGATTTTTTCGGCGTCATTGATGATGACCATCTTTCCCGTCAGAAAGCACTCACCTGAGTAGCTATCCGGGGTTGGTTTTCTCGTTGCTGTTTCCACAAATTTTTCACTCAAACCCATCTGGCTGGTAATCCTGAGTTTGCCGTCCCTGTCAAGCAAGCGGATTGAGCATGCATCAAGACGGAATTGCCGTGCGAGAAGTTCCACAATAGCATCCAGCACCTCCTGGAGATGGAGGCGGGAGGAGACGGTTTGAGTAATCTCAAGGAGTATCTCGTGCTTCTGCTCGCTTTCCCGTAGTTGCCGTGCAATTCCCCGAATGGCCCGTGAAAGATCCTCGCCCTCATCAGAAGGCTGTAAGGAAAGCCCCCCTAGGTTGCCCTCATGGAGCATATCCAGATCTCGGGAAAGAGACGTGAGCCGCTTTGCTGCCGATATGTTCAGGAGTAGAGAAACCAGGAGGGCGGCAGTAAGGATGGCAAGGACAGGGCTAAGGAGGAGCGAGGGCTTGTGAAAGAGGTGGAGAGACAACTGATGGAATAGCACAAAAAGGCATAGCGCAGTGCCTATACCGATAAGAACGTAAAGCAAGGTCTTCTTTTTTCTAGACATTTCGAACCGCCGCCCTTTAGGAATCAAGCTTGAAGGGTCCTTCAGATATTCTCCCAGCATTCTCGCGGGCACTATCCTATGACAGATCTATTAAAATCGCAACCCTTCCCAGGTAGTTTCAAAAGGCTAACGTGGTATGATAAGCGATTGTTTACAGAGGGAGGCGGAATTTGTCTGTTAGCGCTATGGTTTTTAAGGGTATTACAGCACGGGCATTGGTGCGAGCTTAAAGAGCTTTTGGGCGTAAGCAGCCCCCTTCCGAGTGCAGACCGGTCCCCCTAGGGAGAGACGCGTTCACCGGGGATGTGGTTTTTATCATAGCCTTAGAGGCACGCATGGCCCTCCCTCTTGAATCGAAATGAATCCCTGACGGGGATTTCTCAGTGGCTTCTTTTCGACGCCTTCAAGGGATTGAGCTTATGGTTATCGCTCACCTGATTCTTTTTCACATGGGTAGCCATGTTGCAAATCCCATTTTTCCATTTAGAGGAAGGATCTAGAAAGTTCATGCAGAATTTACCGGTAGGATATTCGACGATTCTCTGACAGCCTTCGCACTGCTCGACAATAGTGTGACATCTACCTCCATTAAATTGGCATCCTTTCTTGGTCATGAAAACACACTCATAACCCTCTCGTAGCGTTGTACAAACCATGGGTATCACATCCTTTCTTGTAGTGTTGGTACGTGCCGTTAGCGCTGAATCCCGTGGGATTACGCGCAAAAAACCGCTCTATATGCACGAACTCACAATCATTGTCAAGATAAATTTTTGTCCTGGCCGATTCTCTCGGGAACCCAGGATTTAAAACGAAGCGGGTTTACAGATCACCTCC
>CAYPNL010000007.1:0-4801 GCA_964412045.1 uncultured Desulfobacteraceae bacterium | reverse complement strand
TTGCATCTCTCCTTTCGTCATATAGTATATGGCATCATAATCTTATCCGTCTCTAAGATTGCCTTGCAGCGATTTTAGGTGCTGTGCTATAAGACATCTCTGCTATGGGATGCAAAACAATCCCATAGGACTCAAGATAATTCATAGGAGGATTGAATGGTGGAAGAAGAACGAGAAATCATGGACGTTGACGTGCTCTTTATTGGCGGGGGCATTGCCTGCCTCAGCGGCGCCCTTCATCTGTCAAACCTTATTCGGAAATACAACGAAATGGTCGAGGAGCACGGACAAGGTAAAAAACTTGAGGACATTACGATTGCCCTGCTCGAAAAAGGGACTGATATAGGTGCGCATAGCATCTCCGGCGCGATCATGGACCCCATTGCACTCAAGGAGCTTGTTCCCGATTTTATCGATAAGGGCGCACCATTAGAAGGTGAGATAACCAAAGAAGAGGTGTCCCTGTTAACCAAAAATGGTCGGATTAGGTCTCCTGTGATACCACCCCCTCTCAACAATCACGGCAATTATATCGTTTCCCTTTCGAAGCTTGCCCATTGGCTTGGCTCCTTGGTTGAGGAGAACGGGATTGATATATTTCCGGGATTTGCGGCAATAGAGACCCTTTATGATGGCACCACGGTTATTGGGGCAAGGACCGGCGACAAGGGGATAGGCCCTGACGGTGAAAGAAAATCGAATTTTGAACCTGGCATCGATCTGCATGCTAAGGTCACGGTATTCGGCGAGGGTTCAAGGGGTAGTCTTGCCAAGGATCTCATAAAGAAGCTGGGTTTGGATGAAGGAAAAAACCCACAAACCTATGTATGTGGTGTGAAAGAGGTGTGGGAGCTTCCAGAAGTCAGATTTGAGCCAGGCAGGGTCTTCCATAGTATGGGTTACCCCCTTAAGAGCAATACCTATGGAGGGGGGTTCGTTTACGGGATGAAGAACAACATGGTTTCCCTGGGCCTGCTCACAGGGCTCGACAGCGACGACCCCTATCTCGATGCCCATCTCGAATTTCAAAAATTCAAACTCCATCCTTACGTATCTGAGATAATCAAGGATGGAACAATCGTTCAGTACGGCGCGAAAACAGCACCAGTTGGAGGATACTTTTCGGTTCCAAAACTCGCCTTTGACGGCGGGCTCATCGTCGGTGATTCAGCGAGCCTCTTCGTCAGCCAAAAGATCAAAGGCATACACGTTGCCATGAAATCCGGCATACTCGCTGCTGAAACGATTCTTACCTCCCTCATAAAGGATGATTACTCGGCAGAGCAGCTTGAGAACTACCAAAACACGGTCTTGAACAGCTACATCGGTAAGGAACTCCACAAGGTACGGAATTTCCATCAGGCATTCCAAAAGGGACTGTGGGTGGCCCTTATAAAGGCTGGATTCCAGTATATCCTCGGTGGAAGAATCCTGAAAGGGAGGCTCTCTACAGAGTCCGATTACGTGCACTGCACAAAAGTCATTGACTACTATGGCACTGGTTTACCTACAGACGAGCAGAGAGGGGTTCCTAAATTCGATGGTAAGATAACATTTGATAAGGAATCCGATGTGTATTACTCCGGCGCCATTCATGAGGAACAACAGCCACCGCATCTCAAGATATCTGATCTCAACATCTGCTACACGACGTGCAGGGAAGAATACCAGAACCCCTGCACACGATTCTGCCCTGCCAATGTGTATGAGATGGAGATTGACGAGGAAACGGGCAAGCCAATATTGAAATTAAATTTCTCTAACTGCGTCCATTGCAAGACATGCGATATCAAGGACCCCTTTGAGAACATCACCTGGGTTCCTCCAGAGGGCGGAGGAGGCCCGAAATACACTGTTTTGTAGAAACCATTTTTTCTTGACACCCTCTCTTTGTCTCAATTATAGTTATTTTATAGCTAAAACATAGCTATTTCACTCCAGCCTGCGAGGTGTTATATGGATATACGAGATGAAATTAAGTGTATCGTGGGAGATGAGAATACATTTTCGGACCGAGTGGAATGTATCTGCAATTCACGTGACATGTCGGTACATGTGGGGATTCCCGATGTAGTGGTCTATGCCCATACAACGGAGCAGATATCCCGTATTATGCGACTGGCCAATAAGGAGAAGGTCCCTGTAACCATCCAGGGTTCGGGAACGAGTGTGACAGGCGCATCCCTGCCTATAGAAGGAGGTATTCTCCTGGATGTCCATAGGATGAATAAAATATTGGAGATTAATAAAGAGAATTTCTATGCGGTAGTGGAGCCGGGCGTGATCTGTATGGATTTAAACAGACAACTCGCCAAACAGGGGCTCATGTTTCCCCCCAATCCGGGCAGTGAGCTTATCGCAAGCATAGGCGGTATGATGTCCACGAACTCAAGTGGGCACCGGGCCGTGAAATACGGCACAGCAAGGGACTATGTGAAAGCCCTGAAAGTGGTCTTAGCCGATGGCACCATTATCGAGACCGGCTACAAGACACCCAAATCATCCATGGGATATGACCTCAACCACGTCTTCGCAAGCTCGGAGGGAACGCTGGGGGTTATTACCGAGATCACGGTGAAGATCCGATCACTTCCGGAATATACTGCATTGGCGCTCGCTGTCTTTAATGACCTGGATGCCGGGGGCAAAGCGGTGAGCGATATCATTGCATCTGGAATACAACTCACCGCGTGCGAGATCCTGGATAAATATAGCCTCAAGATAGTCGAACCATATATTGACCGAGATGTGAGCAATATAGAGGCAATGCTCATCCTCGAGCTGGACGGCGCCAAAGAAATAGTAGCCAGGGATATGGAGAGGATCGGAGAGATTTGCAAGCAACACAACGTAGAAGACTTTACCTGGAGTGATGACCCGGCCAAGGCTGAAGAAATCATGGAGGCACGAGGAAAACTGGTGCCGACGCTCTCAAGAATAAAACCTGGTTACCGGCTCGTTGCAATATCAGAAGATCTCGGCGTTCTCTCATCCAAGATCCCTGAGACTATCAAGAAAGCGCAGGCAGTAGCAGAGAAATACAATCTGCTGCTTACCACCTTTGGTCATATCGGAGATGGTAATGTGCACACCACCTTTGTAACCAATATGCGCAGTCGGGATGAATGGGAAAGGCTCAAACCGGCTGCTGATGAACTTGCTGAAATAGCCCTTGAGGCGGGGGGCACCATTACCGCTGAACACGGAACCGGTCTTGCCAGGGCGCCATACATAGAAAAACAGATAGGCCCGGCATTGGATGTGATGAGGGCTATCAAAAAGGCACTCGATCCCAACAACATACTAAATCCTGGTAAAATGGGGCTTGATCACAATAAACACGATATCTACGACTATTTCGCCTTCAAGCCCCTTCTCGAGCACCCCGAAGGACTTGATTCCTTCGGATATGATGCGGATAACGAGATCCTTGCATGCATCAACTGTGCATTCTGCCGCCTCGGCTGTCCTACCTATGAGGTAACACAGCTTGAATCCAGAAATGCCAGGGGCAGGAATATCCTTGCCTTCAATATGATGACCGGTCAAATTGAGCCTTCCAAGGAGTTGGCCGAATCCTTTTATACCTGTACGACGTGTAATTCATGCACCCAGTTTTGCCCTGCACAAATCAGGGTGGATGAGATTATCCAGAAGGGCAGAGAAAAGCTCTTTGCCTCGGGAAGCGCCCCTGAGCCCGTCATGGCGCTGAGGGAAAGCATCCTTACCACGGATAACGTCTATGCCGCGAAAAAGGGAGATAGGGTCGCCATCTTTCCAGCATCGGTCAAGAAAAGGATTGAAGTCGGGGAGATCAAGAAAAAGGCGCCGACGCTTCTCTTTATGGGTTGCGTATCGAGCTACCTCGATATGAAGATCGTGCCGAGTTTCTTAAAAGTTATGGATGCTGCAGGTGTGGATTACACCGTTTTAGGGGAAGAGGAAATCTGCTGCGGATTCCCGCTGCATCTTATGGGCGATCTGGAAAAATTTAGAGAAACTGCCGTCAACCTGATTGAACGCATAAAGGCCACCGGTGCAAAAGAGTTGGTAACACCCTGTGCCGGTTGCTATAAAACATTTCGAAAATTCTACCCGGAAGTAGGCGATCTGGGAGTAGAGGTATACCATTCCGTTCACTATATCCAAAGATTACTAGAGGATAAGAAGCTTACGTTGGGTGGAAACCTTAACAAAAAGATCACCTACCATGATCCCTGTGACCTTGGCAGGACCTTTCAGATCTTTGAGGAGCCCCGTGAGATACTCAAGGCCATTCCCAATGTCGATTTCGTTGAGATGGCCAGAAACCGCTTGAAAGCCCGATGCTGCGGGGGCGGGGGAAGCGTCATTGCACTTGAGCCGGAACTTGCAGCGGAAATGGCAGCTGTTAGGGTACGAGATGCCGTGGAGGTAGAGGCAGAGGTCATCGTCTCCGGATGCTCGGCCTGCAAGGATAATCTCAGAAAGGGAATAAAATACATCCCCAAGGAAGAGCGGCCAAAGATCAAGGTCGTGGATATTACGGAACTAGTCGCCGATTCTCTTGTGTAGTGTTCCTTGAGTTCATGGCATTTTTTCCAAGATACCAGCATGCTATTTCCTTTAGGTGAATCCGGTTGATCTTTGGTCTGGGAGCTTCACCAAAAAACCTAAGCAACTCAACAAACGCAAGAAACCATTACAAAGGAGGAAAACATGACAACAAGCAAATGGATGCACGCAGGCACTGTTGTCAAAATGAATGCCATCAATTATCCCGACAAACTGGGATGGCAGGACAAATCCAAGGAGTACACCT
>CAYPNL010000006.1:0-11926 GCA_964412045.1 uncultured Desulfobacteraceae bacterium | reverse complement strand
CCATCTCAATGTACTGCTCTGTATGGTGACGGCAATTTCTACGGCCAGCAAGCCAAAAAGTGTTGTAAACTTAATAACTGGATTAAATGAGACTGCAGTAGTATCTTTATATGGGTCACCAACAGTGTCGCCCACAACCACTGTTTCATGTAGGTTGGTGCCTTCTTCCCTTAATTCCACTTCGACTATTTTTTTGGCATTATCCCAAGCGCCACCTGCATTAGCCATATAAATTGCCTGGAAGAGTCCAAAGAATGCGATCGCAATCAGATAACCGATAAAGTAGTAGGGATTGAAAAACGCAAGCGCCAAAGCCATAAAGAAAACTACAATAAAGATATTTATCATCCCCTTCTGGGCATACATAGTGCAAATCCTAACTACTTCTTTACTGTCTTGAACACTTGCCTCCTCTGTTTTTAAATTAATATGCTTTTTAATAAAGACAACTGCCTGATAGGAACCAGCTACCACCGCTTGTATGGATGCACCACTAAACCAATAAATAACACTGCCGCCCGCTAGAAGACCGAGAACGATTTCCGGTTGAACCAGACTCAACTTTGCTATAACATCACCAAAGAGATGTTCCAAAAGGATAATAATCCCAAAGATCAGGGTAGTTGCACCAACAACCGCCGTTCCGACCAGCACTGGCTTTGCAGTGGCCTTAAAAGTATTTCCTGCCCCATCCGCCGATTCAAGGTAGTGCTTCGCGTTTTCAAAATCAGGTTCAAAATCGAAATCTCTTTTGATCTCTTCTTTGATGTTGGGGCGGTCCTTGATCCGTGAGAGTTCATAGATAGACTGAGCGTTATCCGCAACCGGCCCAAAGCTATCAACCGCAATAGTCACCGGCCCCATACCCAGAAAACCAAAAGCGACCAGCCCAAAGGCGAGGACAGGTGCAGCAAAAACAAATTCAGGAGGCATAACCGCAACCATTGAGGGATTCTTCGATACCAGATAGGCGATGAGCATTAGAATAATAATGACAAGCCCCTCCCAAAAGGCAGAGAAGTTACCGCAGACAAGACCGGAGAGGATATTAAGAGGTGCCCCACCCTGACGACTGGCAGTAACTATTTCTTTGAGGTGACTAGCACTTGTGCTTGTAAATACCTTGGTCAACTCCGGTATCAAAGCGGCTGCAAGGGTACCACAACTAATGATGATCGAAAGTGCCCACCATAATGAACTGTACTGAGAGGGAAGTCCTGAAAGGAGGATGTAACTTGTGACAAAGGTGAGAATAATTGAGATTACAGAGGTCAGCCAGACTAAATTAGTGAGAGGTCCTTCATAGTTAAATTCTTTTTTCGTGCTATAAAGAGCTTTACTGATGCTGTCATTCACAAAATAGGAGATAAGGGAAGTCAGTATCATTATGATACGCATGACAAAAATCCAGATGATGAGCTGACCACAAATTACCGGTTTGGTAAACAATGCCAATGCCAAAAATGCAATTAAGGCAACCCCTGTAACACCATAAGTCTCAAATCCATCTGCTGTCGGTCCCACACTGTCGCCCGCATTATCCCCAGTGCAGTCGGCAACCACCCCCGGATTTTTTGGATCATCTTCAGGTAGGTGAAGAATAATTTTCATCAAATCGGAGCCAATATCAGCAATCTTGGTAAAGATACCCCCGCAAATTCTCAGAACGCTTGCACCCAGTGATTCTCCAATACCAAAACCGATAAAGGCAGGCCCGACCAGCTCTTTCGGTACATAAATAAGAATACCTATCATAAAAAACAGCTCCCAGCTGACCAGGAGAAGACCAACACTCATGCCTGACTTGAGAGGAATGCTCACAACATTATATGGGATACCACGAAGGGAGGCAAATGCTGATCTTGAATTTGCTACCGTATTGATTCGAATCCCAAACCAGGCCACGACGTAAGAGCCGAGGATCCCTAAGACTGAGCAGCCAAGGATAATAAGAACGCTGGTCGCAGGAGAACCCTGCAACCCTTTAAAATAATAAACCATAAAAATAGCGACTAGTATCCAAACCCCTAACAGGAATTTACCCTGCTGAAGTAAATATGTTTTGCATGTCTGCCAAATAGTCTCGGATACTTCAAGCATTGATTTGTGGGCAGAGAGATTCTTGGTTTGTATATACTGGATAAGACCAAAGACCGCTCCGATTACACAAATTAGAAATCCCCAATACATAAGTGTCAATCCGCTAATAAGGTAGCCAAAGACACTAAAAGTTACATTGGATAAATCTGGTAGGTTGATATCTGCTTCTCCTGCAAATGCAATCGGTGTCACGAGAAAAAGCATAGAGCCAATCGTTAATAAAAAAAATAATAGTCTACATCCGCCTCTGGACATTATTAAACCTCCCCATTAAATGTTAAATTTTCCACTATTGATAGTTTCGTAAAAAAGTCCTCTCATCGTTATGCCGGACTTGACCCGGCATCCAGAACCTAGTGAATTTACTGGATTCTGGCGCCTGCCCCGGACCCCGATCCGCGGTCAGCCAGAATAGCAGAAAGATGAAAAAAACGACTTTTTACGAGTTCGTCACTATTAAAGCAAAATAACTGCATTGTATCTATTATTTTTATTCTAACTTCCTTGGGTGTGTGCAATAAATAGGTCTCCTGTAATAGATACATAAGCGCATAGCAAACTAACCTTCAGATTATCCCTACACCTCCTTTCCCCTCATTACCAGAGCATTGAATTTGCTCATCACCGATTCAACACCCTCCATTATGAACAATTCAATGATCTCTATTATTGAATAAAGTATATCTTTGATTAGTTTTTCTTGATCACCATAGGGGGGACTTAAAACAAAATCCTCAATTGACTCTCCATGTCTAGGCCGCCCTATTCCAACCTTAACCCTGTTAAATCGATCCGTTCCAAGATCAGATATGATCGACTCGGCACCACGATGACCACCGGCTCCTCCCGCACGCACGATCTTTATCCTGCCCGCCTCTATATCGATATCGTCATGGACAACGAGCACGTCGCTGAGTTCAGGCCCGTGATGTTCCACCAGGTTTCGAACTGCAAACCCCGATCTATTCATGAAGGTCTGGGGGCAGGCGATTACAACCTTTTTCCCGTGATACATCGTGGTTGTGCTTAAGGCTTGGAAGCGATGATCGGATAGATGAAGGTTTAATTTGTGACAGAAAAGATCAACCGCCTTGAATCCAAGGTTATGCCTTGTATCGGTGTACTCAATGCCTGGATTGCCGAGCCCTACGATCAGGTATATATTATGGTGATTTCCCGTCTCCTCCTGTGTCCTCGCTTTCCGGTCCCTCAACACCTTCTTCTGCTTCTGGTCCTTCTGCCTCGGCGCTTATTGTCGGGGCAACCACAGTAGCAATGGCAAGATCCTCATTCTCTGTTGACCTCAAACCCGGAGGAAGTGCGATATCCCTTACGTGGAGTGAATCCCCAATATCGAGACCCGAGACATCGATCTCTATCCCATCCACGAGATCCCGTGGTAAACACCATACGCTCAATTCCCTCCGAGTATGTTCGAGCAGCCCCCCCTTGGTGACTCCGATAGGAGTATTGACCAATTGGAGAATGATGCTTGCCTCAATCTCCTTCCCCATAGATATCTCAAAGAAATCCACATGGAGGTAATCCCTGGTTACGGGATCCCTCTGCAACTCTTTGATCATGACCTGTTTAGATTGACTTCTCCCATTGGACTCTATCCTGAGATCAAAGATAATGTTCTCTGCAGGTCTTCCCTTAAGCGACAGTACGAACCCTTTGTAATCTATGGAGAGCATAATACTATGCTCTGCTCCTGGCCCATAGAATACGGCGGGAAGACCTCCACTGCTCCTAATCCGCCGTGAGGCTCCTTTGCCTTTCCTGTTTCTTTCTTTAGCATCTATCTGTATAATATCCATCTATACACTCCGGTCATTAAAATACCAGAACAGCATGCGTCTTTTACATGCCTACACAAACAGGGAGCTAACGGATTTCGAGAAGTATACCCGTTTTATTGCCTCTCCCAAGATCTCAGCCACGGAAACTACCGTGATTTTCTGACACCGTGCGGCCTTCTTGCTGAGCGGAATCGTGTTGGTTACCACAAGCGATTCTATCATGGATTCTTCTATCCTCTGAACTGCATTGCCTGATAGAACTGGATGAACGCAGCAAGCATATACGTGTTTTACGTGTTTATGAAACAACGCATTCGCAGCTTCAACAAGTGTTCCCCCCGTGTCGATCATATCATCCACGATAACAGCTGTCTTGCCTTTTACCTCCCCAATAATATTCATGGCTGCAGCCACATTGGGCTCTTCCCTTCTTTTGTCTATAATAGCCAATGAGGCATTCAGCCTCTTTGCGAAGGCTCGTGCCCTCTCCACGCCCCCTGCATCGGGCGATATGATTGCAAGATTATCTTCGAAATGCTTCCTGATGTAGTTCAAAAGCACTGGTGCTGCAAATAGATTATCCACCGGGATGTTAAAGTAGCCCTGGATCTGTCCCGCATGAAGATCGATCGAGATCATGCGATTCACTCCTGCCACCGTAATCAGGTCCGCGACGAGCTTCGCGCTTATGGGTACCCGCGGTTTCACCTTCCGATCCTGCCGAGCATAACCATAGTAAGGAATTACCGCACTTATGCTTCTGGCAGATGCCCTCTTGAGCGCATCGGTGATTATCAAAAGCTGCATCAAATTATCATTCACGGGGCTACAGGTAGACTGAAGAATAAAGGCATCTTTTCCCCTTACGTTTTCGTCGATCTCAACCCTAATCTCTCCATCACTGAAGGTCTTGTTCACCAGTGCTCCGGGAAGGATGCTAAGGTAATCACACACCTCTTTGTTGAGCTTCATATTGGAAGTGCCCCCGAATAGCTTCAGATCCTCGTAAGGCTCATTCATCTCTTATCCAGCTTTCCTCTCTGCCTTGCCGATGTTTATTTCTTTGGCTGGGGTGGGAGGATTCGAACCTCCGAATGCGGGCTCCAAAGGCCCGTGTCTTACCGCTTGACGACACCCCAAAAAAATGAAGATTGCACAGTACTTTCGGAGCTTTCAACCTGCAATGAGTTCGCTCAGCACGGAGACCTAACTCAGCCCCTTGACAACAAACACATCCCCCCTTGCCTCCGATGCGAGTATCTTCCCAGCTTCTTGGGCCTTTTTTTCAGAATTAAAAAGACCGAAGATGCTCGGGCCACTGCCGCTCATCAAGGACCCAAGAGCACCTAACTCAATTAAGGAAGCCTTAATTGAATGAAGAAATGGGTGCTTTCCAAAGGTCACGCTCTCTAGATCATTGGAAAGCATATCTAGGATATTGGTATCTGCTTTTTCAAAGAAATGAATTTTATTCAAATCCGCTTTGTTTGTCAACTCTAATTTGACCTGGCTATAGGCCCATGCTGTTGAGACCATGACGGTGGGACTCACAATCACGTACCAAAAGGAGGGAAGCCCCTTGATTGGCCGGAGGATCTCGCCAATACCGCGCGCTAGTGCCGGCCTACGCAGGAGAAAAAACGGAACATCAGCCCCAAGGCAGAGGGCTATTTCCTCGAGTTCTCTCTTTTTCAGAGGCTTGCCCCACAATTGGTTGAGCCCAAGCAGTGTCGCCGCTGCATCGCTGCTGCCTCCTCCTAGACCAGAGGCGACAGGTATATTCTTCGTGAGCCTAATCTCTGCGCCTTCATCGATTCCTGTATTCTCAAAAAAATAGGTTGCCGCCTGATGGACAAGGTTCGCACTCCCCCGTGGCACTTTCCTTCCACGACAATGGACCTCAAGGCCCCGCTCTCGTTTACTGATCCTCAGGGTATCATAGACGGCCACGGGAACAAACAACGACGCTATCTCGTGATACCCGTTGTTTCTCAGCCCTGTAATCCTCAAAAAAAGATTGATTTTTGCCGGAGCGAACTTCTCGATGGCAGCATGATTGGGTAAAGAGCGGGGAGTTTGATCCTTCATTCCATCTCGTGGGGGCCATCACTCTTGGCTGGCCTTGACAAATCGCATGCGCAGGTCATAGAGAAGATGTTCCAGAAGTTCTTGCTCATCATCCGTGAGGTTTCCCTTGGTTTTGTCTTGGAGTAGCGTGATAATATCGATCGTCTGTTTCGCGAGTGCCAAGTCCTTCTTTTTTTCCCCTGTCTGCGGGTCTGTAATCTCTCCAAGGTGAAGGAGAATGGCTGAACTCAGAGAGAGAACAAAGGAAGAAAAATTGACCTCCGGCAAAGGAGTAAATTCCCTCTCCTTCCTCTGCCCCGCCTTCTCCTCCTTCTTTCCTTGTTCCTTCTCCTCCTTTACCTTACCTTCGGTGTCAAAGGCTCTCCTATCCTTAATCGTAAATCCCGCACCCTGAATTTCATCCTCGGGCATATGCTCCTCCCTCTCTCAAAGATCGTTACTCAACTCGATTATATCAATCAGTAGTCTCTCTATGATCAAGGCAGACCAACGGGGGATACCTATATCTCATATAGATTCTAACAAATTTTACTTTATTATAGCAAAATTCGCCTCCAATCTGCAAGCATAAATCGTCGTGAAATCGCCTTGACATGGTTCATCTTTTTGGGTACTTTCAGATACACTGTATTGATGTATGGGGTGCCCTTGTGCGCAGTGCGCTCAAACATGTGGATTCAGGAATACGGAATAGGGAAACAGGGTTTGGGATCGTTTTGGGACTTTTCGCTCGGGCCCAGAGCATGACGCGCCTCAAAAAGGGTCAGCAACGAGGAAAGGATGCGGTTACCGCTATATGAAAGTCTGGTGCGTCGTTATACAACAGATGAGGATAACCCCTTTGAATCCCGCATCCGTCTATAATTTGCCAGCCAGACCTCACCCCGCTCACTAGTCTCATTAAAGGTCATTAGTTGGCCTTAAGCAATTCCCGATCGTCGTTTTCAAAGAGCTACAATGGTATGAAACATGGAGTATCCCAATTGCCTTTATCTTCTATGAAAAGACGCGCTAGCAGGCAGATAATCTTAGGTGGGATTCCTATAGGCGGCGAGGCCCCTGTGGTAGTTCAATCCATGACCAACACCCCAACCAAGGATGTTGCTGCCACGGTGCATCAAATAAAGCGGTTGACCTATGCCGGATGCGAGATCGTTCGAGTGGCAGTTCCCGATATGGAATCAGCCGCAGCGTTAAAGGAAATCAAGACCCAGATCTCACTGCCCATTATTGCGGATATCCATTTCGACTACAGGCTGGCACTGGCTGCTATCGAGAACGGTGCACAAGGGCTCCGGCTGAATCCTGGCAATATTGGGGGAAGAAGAAAGGTAAAGGAGGTTGTGAGCGCAGCACAAGATCAAGCTGTTCCCATAAGGATAGGAGTAAATGCCGGCTCATTGAGCAGATCTATCCTGAAGACTTACGGCCATCCAACGCCAGAGGCTATGGTTGAGAGCGCTACAGGGCTTATAGGGATGCTGGAGGATCTCGATTTCAGGCTCATTAAGGTTTCCCTAAAATCATCCAACGTCTCTCACACGGTAGAGGCCTACCGGCTTCTTGGAGAAAAGCTGGATTATCCCTTCCATCTGGGCGTTACTGAGGCTGGCAGCCTCATCTCAGGTACGGTAAAAAACACCTTGGGCATCGGGATGCTGCTCGCGGAAGGCATAGGAGATACGGTGAGGGTGTCGCTCACCTGTGATCCCGTTGAAGAGGTGAGGGTGGCATATGAGATCCTGAGGGCATTAGGCTTGAGGCAAAGGGGGGTGGAAATCATATCCTGCCCTACCTGCGGGAGGTGCCAAATAGATCTTTTCTCGTTGGCAGAGGAAGTCCAACATGCCCTCTCTTCGATCACCAGCCCTATTAAGGTAGCCCTTATGGGTTGCGCGGTGAATGGGCCCGGGGAGGCACGCGAGGCAGATATAGGCATTGCCGGAGGACAGGGTTACGCTACCTTGTTCAAGAAGGGGAAAGCAGTGAGAAAGGTAGCGGAACATGACCTGGCCAAGGTGCTCATTGATGAAGTCAGAAGGATGGTAGATTGATATGAAAGGTAACTCAAGACGATTCTCCGAATTCTTTATTCCCACGTTAAAGGAGGTGCCTGCCGAGGCCGAGATTATAAGTCACCAAATGATGCTCAGGGCAGGCATGATCAGAAAGCTCGCTGCAGGCATCTATTCATACCTCCCCTATGGCCTGCTAGCCCTCAAGAAGGTTGAGAGCATTGTCAGGGAGGAGATGAACAGGGCCGGTGCAATCGAGCTCCTGCTCCCGGGCGTCCAGCCTAGTGAGCTATGGATGGAGAGCGGCCGATGGAATTACTATGGGCCGGAACTTTTGAGGTTCAGAGACCGGCACAACAGGGAATCGTGCCTGGGCCCCACCCATGAGGAGGTCATCACTGACCTCGTACGAAGAGAAATCCATTCATATAAACAGCTTCCCATTGCCCTCTACCAGATCCAGACCAAGTTCAGGGATGAGATTAGGCCGAGATTCGGGATTATGAGGGCCCGAGAATTCATCATGAAGGACGCATACAGCTTCGATATCGATGAACAAGGGTGCGATCGAAGCTATGACAAGATGTATAGGGCCTACGAAGCGATCTTCAGGCGGTGTGGACTGAAATTTCGGGCAGTAGAGGCTGATACCGGCTCTATCGGCGGCAGCTTCTCCCATGAGTTCATGGTGCTGTCGGATACTGGCGAGGATGATATTGTAAGCTGCCAGAACTGCACCTATGCCTCAAATCTGGAAAAGGCCGAGGTGGGAAAACAAGGGGAAATCCCATCAGAGTCTGAGGAGGAAAAGGAGATTGAGATCGTTGATACCCCCGGCATGAGGACCATTGAGGAGGTCACGAACTTTCTCTCTATTGGCCCCCAAAAAGTGGTCAAGACCCTTATCTATCAAACCGAAAGCGAACCAGTGGCGCTCTTGGTGCGGGGCGACCATGAGGTGAATGTGACCAAGGCAAAAAATGCCCTGAATGCAGAAGATCTTCTTATGGCGGATCCTGAAACGGTCTTGGAGGTCACCGGTGCACCAATGGGCTTTGCGGGTGCCGTAGGGCTGAAGGTCAAGATACTGGCTGACCTTTCCTTAAAAGGCATGAAGAACATGGTGATGGGGGCGAATCAAAAAGATAGGCATGTGCGCAACGTGAACGAGGGAAGGGATTTTCAGGTTGATCAATACGCGGACTTACGTATGATCACCTCTTCAGACCCATGCCCACGGTGCGGAGGGAAGCTGTGCTTTGGCAAGGGCATAGAGGTCGGCCATGTCTTTAAGCTCGGGGTCAAGTACAGCAACGCCCTCAAGGCCACCATCTTAGATAAAAATGGCCATGAAAATCCCATAATCATGGGATGTTACGGTATAGGGCTCGGCAGGACCGTGGCCGCCGCTATAGAACAGTGTCACGACGATAACGGCATCATCTTCCCTGTATCCATATCACCCTTCGAGGTTACCATACTTCCCCTTGAGCTCCATGAGTCCCGGGTGAAAGAGGTGGCCGAACAACTTTTCAGGCAACTGAACGAGGAAGGCCTTTCGGCCTTTCTTGACGACAGGGATGAAAGGCCTGGGTTGAAATTCAAAGACGCCGACCTCCTTGGTACGCCCGTTCGGGTTACCGTCAGTACAAGGACCCTCCACAAGGACTCCGTAGAGATCAAACTGCGATCCTGCCAGAAACTCGATCTCATTCCCGTACAAGAGGCCACTAAGGCAATAAGCGAAACAATACAGAGCCTCTATGATTCGCTTACATGACATAACCTCTAAGATCATCACCTATGATCCTGCTGCGGATATAGGCCTGGTAGAAAAGGCCTATGTCTACTCCGCTAAGGTGCACAAGGGACAGGTCCGCCTCTCAGGCGAGCCCTACCTCTCCCATCCCTTGGAGGTTGCCGGAATTCTCACCAAAATGAAAATGGACGAGGTGACCGTTGCTGCAGGCCTGCTCCACGATACCGTTGAAGACACGCTCGCCGAACTCTCTGATATCCTGCGCCTCTTCGGAGATGAGGTAGCAACCATTGTTGACGGGCTCACCAAGATCAGTAAGATCCATTTCCTCAGCAAAGAGATGCAGCAAGCGGAGAATATACGGAAGATGATCATCGCCATGGCCATGGATATCAGGGTGCTTTTCGTGAAGCTTGCGGATCGACTGCACAACATGCAAACCCTTGGCTTTCATCCCCCCGAGAAACAAGAGGCAATCGCCAAAGAAACCCTTGATATCTACGCGCCTCTCGCCGGAAGGCTGGGTATCTACTGGTTGAAGGCAAGCCTGGAAGATCTGTCCCTCTTCTACCTGGAGCCCAAGATCTACGATTCCATTCGGATCGGCATCGCAGAGAGACACGAGAAACAGGAGAAATTCATCAGGGAAATAAAGGAGGCCCTTAACAAGAAGCTGACAGAGGCCGCTATAAAGGCCACTATAAAGGGGAGGCACAAGCATCTCCACAGTGTGTACCAGAAGATGATGGAGCAGGACCTGGCCATTGATCAGGTATACGATATCATGGGTTTCAGGATCATCGTGAACTCCGTGAAGGATTGCTACGAGGTGTTAGGCCTCATCCACTCCATGTGGAAGCCGGTGAGTGGCCGTTTCAAGGACTACATTTCCCTTCCCAAGGACAACATGTACCAGTCCCTCCACACCACGGTGATCAGCCCGCTGGGCGAGAGGATGGAGATCCAGATACGGACCTGGGATATGGACAAGATCGCCGAGGAGGGGATCGCTGCCCACTGGAGGTATAAAGAAGGACAAGGGGCCGGAAAGGGGATGCAGGCTCAGCTCCCATGGATGGGTCAACTGCTCGAGTGGCAGAAGAGCCTGACCAACCCGAAGGAATTCCTGGACACCGTTCGAACGGATCTGTTGAGCAACGAGGTTTACGTGTTTACGCCCAAGGGTGAGGTAAAGGCGCTTCCCAAGGGAGCTACGCCTGTTGATTTCGCTTACAGCATCCATTCGGAGATCGGAAATACATGCATCGGCGCCAAGGCCAATGAGAGGATAGTCCGCCTGGACTACAGTCTCAAAAATGGGGACATCATTCAGATACTTACCTCGAAAAACAGCAAACCCAGCAAGGACTGGCTGAAATTCGTTAAGACATCCACGGCCAAGACCAGGATCAAGCAGTGGATCAAGAAACAAGAGCAGCAAGACAGCATTTCCATAGGCAGGGATCTGCTGGAAAAAGAGCTCAAGAAGGCCAACGTCAGCATATCCAAGCACTTTAGGGATGAGCAGCTCCAGGAGGTTGCGCACAGATTCTCGCTCAATAGTGTGGATGATCTTCTTGCCAGCATCGGCTACGGGAAGATCTCTTCGAAACAGGCATTAAATCAACTCATCCCCCAACCACCTGTGCAGGAGGATGCCTCTCAGGGCATCGTCCAGAAGCTCGTTTACAGGGTCAAGGGGAAAAAGGAGGATGCTGGTATCCGGGTGAAAGGAATGAGCGGCATTCTTATTCGATTTGGAAAGTGCTGTCATCCACTTCCAGGGGAACCGGTTATCGGCTTTATCACCCGGGGAAGGGGGGTCACGGTTCACGCGAAAAATTGTCACTACCTAAGCGATGTGGACCCAGAGCGCCTGATAGAAGTAGAGTGGGAACCTTCCGAGGGGGTAAACCACCTGGCAAGGCTCAAGGTGACCAACATCTCCAAGAAGGGTATGCTTGCCACTATCAGCACCATACTGAGCCAAAGCGAGGCAAATATCGTAAATGCGGAACTCCATACCACGGTTGACAAAAAGGGTATCTCCACATTCACCATCGAGGTTGCCGACTATAAGCAATTAAAGGAGATCATCTCCAAGATAAAGACCATCAAGGAGGTCTTAAAGGTGGAGCGGATGTGAAAAACAGTATCAACGA
>CAYPNL010000005.1:0-12220 GCA_964412045.1 uncultured Desulfobacteraceae bacterium | reverse complement strand
ATGGTTCGACAAGCCATTCGACACGCTCATGGTCGTGAGCAAAGTCGAACGACTCACCATCCTGTCTTCGACCCTGAGCTCAGACCGAAGGGAGCATGGTCGAAGGACAGCCTATCTACCAGTTACATTAAAAAAAGATGAGCGTGACCAGCACAAAGGTGGGCATAAGGAATATAATCGAGTACTTCAGCATGTACCCGAAGAAACTCGGCATGGGCGTGCCTGCCTCCTCCGCAATAGACCTCACCATAAAATTCGGCGCATTCCCTATATAGGTATTCGCCCCGAAAAAGACCGCTCCGGCAGAAATGGCCATCAGGTATATTGGGTTCTCTGCGATCAGTTTGGAAACCGCCAACGGCTCAGGCATTCCCGCGTAAAACTTCCCCAGTACGCTGCTGAAGAACGTCAGGTAGGTTGGGGCATTATCGAGGAAGCTCGATAGGATCCCGGTGATCCAGAAATAGTGGAATGGCTTCTCCACCGCACCGATGATAAAGCCGAGGGCCCCCTTGGTGCCTGCAAGAAGAAGGAGCAGGCACGGGGTCATGGTGACGAAGATCCCGGCAAACAGATAGGCAACCTCCTTGATGGGAAACCACGTGAACTCATTATCCTCCCGTATCTTCGCAGAGGTGACAATCAACGATAAGATCCCCATAGCGATGATAAAAAGGTCCCTTCCCCACTCCTGAACGCTTCTGGTAACACCGAGTGTTTGCAGCTCTCCCCAATCGACCAATCCGCTGACAATGACAGAACCAACGATGCCTGCGAGGAATATGAAGTTATAGCTTCCGACCAACTTGATCGGTTCCTTCTCCCCCTCATCGATAGGCGCTGCAACCTCTTCCTTCTTGTAATAGAAAGTATCCATAAGAAAGTAGAGGGCCAGCAGGATCAAGACGACGAAAAGCATATGGGGGAGGATGTGGAAGGTCCAGAAAAAGGGAACGCCATGAAGGAAACCCAGGAAGAGCGGAGGGTCGCCTACGGGTGTGAGGGCCCCTCCGACATTGGCTACCAGAAAGATGAAAAATACCACCATAAAGGCCCTGTTTTTCCGGTAATTATTGGCCCTTAAAAACGGCCTGATGAGCAACATGGCGGCTCCGGTCGTTCCCATCCATGATGCCAGAATGGTCCCTATAGCAATCATGATGGTGTTCACGAGAGGCGTCCCCCTCAAACTACCCTTCAGCAATATCCCCCCTGACACGGTGAAAAGTCCCCAGAGGAGTATAATAAAGGGGACATAATCCGCTATCAAGATGTGAAGAAAACCATGGAGCGCTGCCCCCTTATAGATAAGCAACATGGGAACGGCAATGACAGCGGCCCAAAATGCCGAGACCTTCCCGAAATGGTGATGCCAGAAAAGCGGGGCAAACAAGGGAAATAGGGCGATAGATAGAAGGATCCCGATAAACGGTATGGTCGTGTAAAGGGAGAGGATCTCGCCCAGGTTAATGTGTCCATGGGATTCATGCTGGGCGTTTTCCGCTGCAACGGCCGGAAAACAAAGCATAAAAAAAGCCACCACCAATAGGGAAAAGAATAACGCCTTCTTGTTCATCTGTCCGCCTTACCTACCCTCAAACATTGCCGCGTCTGCCATAATCCACGTGGTGAATTTCGCCGCTTCTCACCGTCCTGTTAAAAAAGTGCGCTTCTCACCGCGACCTGCTTTAGCCTCAGAAAAAGTCGGGGGAAGTATAGGCATGGGCATACCGTGAGTCAAGAAGAAAATGGGGTATTGCGCTTCATTGCTGAACACAACCGGCGCTTTGCCGCAGCCCTGAGCTGTTCCAAAGGGCCTTTTGCGATGCGTAATGGGTTTATATGCTTCAGACGCTCAGAGGGGACACGTGCTCTATGATGTTATGATAATAGACCTGCTCTTGTTAATATTTCCTTAACTGATAAGCATGCCGGCGAATCATCCGGTAGCTCTAAGAGTGACCGTCCTAAAAGATTATATCTTGCTAAGTCCGGATCATATTCAATAGTACCAAGATATGTTTCGCCGGAGGCTTCCAATTCTTTTTGGGCGACTTTATTGAACCTATAATTTCCAACTACATAAAAATGATTGTACTTTATGCCTATTGCACTCGTAATATCTTTAATTCTTTCTATGTGTTTAAGCGATTTTGAAGATGGGTCTAGTATCACAAATAGGTCATCTATATCTGAGACTACTTCTCTATTCAGATGTTCTAAGCCTGCAGGAGAGTCAATGATCACGTACCGGTACGAGTCAATTACCTTGGGAATAGCGCCGGAAATTATTGCATCTGGCGCACAGTAACAGCCTTCAGTTAACTTAGTGCCCAGAACAAAAAGGTCAAACTTATCACCTTCATATAAAGACTCGCTATTGAGTAAAAATTCTATCCTATCATGTACCGACATTGTTCCGCCGCTTCCATCCTTTCTCGCAGCAATAGTATCAAAAAGGGTCTCTGAAATGGTTTTAATACCTTCTTTTTTCAAATTGACACCGAGCATTTCTGCTAAGCTCTGATCCGGATCAAGATCAATAAGAAATATAGGGGGAGGCAAGAATCGAGTAGTTAATGATGTAAAGGTCGTTTTTCCCGTGCCGCCCCTGCCTGTAGCAACAAGCTTTTTCCCCATTTTTGCTCCAGATAATTATTGGTAAATTCGTAAAAAGTTTCATTTCCCCTCTCCTTGTGGGAGGGGATTAAGGGGAGAATGTAGATATATTCGTCTTACGTAATATTTTTTGAACTGACAAAGAGGCCGGCGAATCTTCCGGCAGTTTTAAAAGAGATTGCCCCGAAAGATTGTATTCTGCTACCTGAGAGTCAAACTCTATCTTACCTAAAAAGGTCTCGCCGCTACGTTCAAAATATGTTTGGTTTTCCTCATTGAAGACATAATTGGCCACCAGATAAAAATTTCTATACGTAATCTTTAATTCACTGGTAATATCTCTAATCCTCCCTATATGTTGTAGGGACTTTGAAGATGGATCCACTATAACAAAGAAATCATCAAGCTCAGATACTACCTTTCTATTTAAATGCTCGAGTCCTGCCGGCGAATCAATTACGACAGCACAATAGTTCTCAATCATTTGAGGAATAACCCTTTTAAGAATATCGTCCGGGGTGCAATAACATCCTTTGGTCAGCTTTGTGCCAAGACTAATAAGATCGATTTCGTTATTTCCTTTATAAAGACACTCTTTTTCAATGATAGAGGCCATGTTGTCGAGAGCAACAGAAGGGTCTTGCGCGCCTCCCTTGGATGCTTCGAGAATATAATAAAGCTTATCGGATATGGTACTTATGCCATGTTGATACAGATCAAACCCAAGCATGTCTGCCAGACTTTCATCTGGATCAAGATCAATAAGCAATAGAGGAGGCCTCAAATAGGTGGCTGCTAAAGCCACAAACGTGGATTTTCCAGTCCCTCCCCTCCCCGTACAAACAATTATTTCAGCCATTTTCCCTCGATTTATATTCCCTTTTGGTAACATTTTTTTGTTGTAACATCTGTCAGTCCTCGTCTAAACAGATGAATTGACTCCTGAACTCGAGGTGAAGGTGCTAGGGAGTGGCACATTCGCTGGTGTCCCCCCCGATCTTGGCCAGAGCATGATCGAGGGCGGGAAGGACAACACGAAGGTTTTCCTCAGCAGCCTTCGGGCTTCCCGGCACATTGATGATCAGACTTATCCCTCGTACCCCTGCCATGGCCCTGGAAAGCATGGCATGGGGAGTTTTCTCCAGCGATGAAGCCCGCATAGCCTCTGCCATACCCGGTATCTGGTACGATAGTACCTCGCTCATGGCCTCAGGAGTAACATCAGTAGGGCTCACCCCGGTTCCTCCTGTGGTCACCACTAACCTGAGCCCCTCCTCATCGACCCATCCTATCAGCCGCTGCGCAATCACCTCACGGTTATCCGGAACCACCTCCTGTCTCACTACCCTGTATCCGGCATCGGTCAATATCTCAACAAGCAAAGGGCCGGCCGTGTCCTCCCGCTGACCCCTGGACCCCTTATCGCTGATAGTAAGTACGCCTGCCTTTATCATCCCGTGTGGCTACCTATCCTCCTGCTTCAAGGCGTCTATGACCTTTCCTGCCAGCTGCGCTGGGACCTCCTCGTACTGAGAGGGTTGCATGGTGAAGCTCCCCCTCCCGCCGGTCATAGAGGTAAGGTCAAATGAATATCGCAGCACCTCTGCCAGGGGCACCTCGGCCCGAATGACCTGATTTTTGCCCTTATGGTCCATGCCAAGAACCCTCCCCCTCCTGCCGTTAAGATCGCCTATGACGTCCCCCATCACCTCCTCGGGAACGGTTATCTCCATGCTCATGATCGGCTCCAGGATAATGGGGACCGCCTCTTGGACCGCCTTCTTAAAACACATGGAGGCCGCAATCTTAAAGGCCATTTCAGAGGAATCCACCTCGTGGGATTTTCCGTCGTAGAATCGCACCCTTACATCAACGACCGGATACCCGGTCAACACCCCACTGCCCATGGCTTCTACAACGCCCTTTTCCACGGCAGGAACGAAATTTCTGGGCACGTTCATGCCCGTAAGAGCCTCCTCAAATTCATACCCCTGCCCTCTCTCCAGCGGAGAGATGTCGAAATGTACCTCCGCGAACTGGCCCCTGCCGCCGCTCTGTTTCTTATGTCGGTAGATTATTCCCTGCCGCGCATTCTTGATCGTCTCACGATACGGAACCTTGGGAGTCTTAAGGTTGATGTCAACGCCGAATTTCCTCCTCAACTTATCCCTGGTATTCTCAAGGTGTATCTGGCCCGTACCGGAGAGGATGATCTCAGAGGTTGATTGATCCCTATCCACCCGAAGCGTTGGGTCCTCCTCCAATAATTTGGCCAAGGATGCGAATACCTTGTCCTCGCTCTCTTTGTCCTTGGCCTCAATCGCAAAGGAAATAGAAGGCTCCAAAGGCTCTGTCGGCGTAAACACAATCTTGTTGTCTTCCTGACAAAAGGTATCACCCGTAGCAGTCTCCTTCAGCTTCGCCACTGACACGATAGCACCGGCGACGGCTGCATCAATCGGGGTTTGCTTCTTGCCTTCGATCAAGAGAAGCTGCCCAATCCTCTCCTTGACCTTCTTCGTCGAATTGAACACCGTGGACTCTGATCTCACCTGTCCAGACATGATCTTAAAGAGGTTGAGCTTCCCTGCAAAGGTATCGGCAATGGTTTTGAACACGAGAGCCGAAAATGGGGCGTCCTCCACGGCCTCGAATTCCACCTCCTCCTCGCTTCCTGCCTTGTGCCCCTTGGCCTTGCCTCTTTCGGAAAGAAAGGGCATGGATATCTCGATGAGATCCAAAAGTTGGCCCACCCCCAGGTTGAGAAGGGACGATCCAGGAATAACAGGCACCACAATCCCTGATTTTATTCCCTCTTGAAGGGTCCCCTCCAGCTCCTTTGCGGTAAGTTCCTGGCCATTGAGATATTTCTCCATCACCTCATCGTTGGCCTCCACGATATTTTCAATGATCCTCTCGCGCCATGTCTGAACGAGTTCCGCCATGGAATCCGGCACGTCCTCCTCTGTGAATGAACCGCTGCTGTCGCCCTTGTTCATCTGGGCCTTCAACCGGATAAGGTTTACCAATCCCTTGAATTCGCTCTCCGCCCCAACAGGGAGATATACCGGCGTGGTCTTGACTGAAAAGGTCTTCTCTATCTCCTCAATAACCTTATAGAAATCTGCCCGCTCCCTGTCCATCTTGTTGATCAAGATCACGCGAGGCAAATTGAATTCCGTTGCAAAATCCCATACCTTTTCAGTGCCCACCTTGATGCTGTCAACGGCATCGATCACAACTACGACACCCTCGGCTGCCTGCATACATACCTTGGAATCCGAGAGAAAGTCATTCTCGCCCGGTGTATCAATGAGGTTGAACGTGCCGTTCTTCCAGGTGAAGGGATGAAAGGCGGTACTAACGCTCGCCTTCCTCTTGATCTCCTCCGGCTCAAAATCCATGACGGAGGAGCCATCGTCAACCCTCCCCAGCCGACTTACTGTCTTGCTGGTGTAAAGGATGGCCTCAGCTAGGGATGTCTTCCCGCAGCCACTATGGCCTATTAATCCTATATTTCGTATTCCTTCAGCTTTTTTTGTCATGAAATCTCCTTCACTTCTTGCAGCGCTCAATCTATATGCATACATCAAGGCCAGCGATACGTATGGCCCTCTGGGAATGGATGTGGTACCTTACCTTATTACGAAAAAAAGTCAAGGACTGAATGCAGAAAGACCTAAAGATATGACGAGAGGAACAGAAACCAAGAACTGATGCGGCACCGTGACGTGCCCCTGGGTTTGAACAGGGGAAGTTCCCTCGTTGACACCGGCCTGATCATCGATTAGAATGCTATGAATTCAGCAGATCTCCCACTAATGCTTTTGTTCGCGAATAAAAGGGTGTAGGTAATCGAAGGAGGCAGCAGACAGGCTTATGATGAAGATACTGATAACTGGCGGTTGCGGTTTTATCGGGAGTAATTTTATCCGGCACATCCTGACAAACCGTGAGCACACTGCGGTCATCAACCTAGATAAACTCACCTATGCAGGGAACCCAGCCAACCTCGTCGATGTGGTGAGGGACTATGCTCCTGATCGGTATCGATTTGTGAAGGGCGACATACACGATTGGGAGACAGTCAAGGGGATCTTCAGTGAGTGTGGTATCGATTGGGTCGTGAATTTCGCCGCTGAATCCCACGTTGACCGGAGCATCGATGGACCGGAGGAATTCCTTCACACGAATATCGTCGGCACCTTCCGCCTGCTTGAGGCAGCCAGGCAGTTCTGGCGTGCTCCGGATGTAACCGGGAAACGCTTCCTCCACATCTCAACCGATGAGGTATACGGGTCCCTCGGTGCCGAGGGATACTTCACGGAAACAACACCCTACGATCCCTCAAGTCCTTACTCGGCGAGCAAGGCCGCATCGGATCACCTCGTGAGTGCCTATTTCAGGACATACTCCTTGCCGACGATCATCACGAATTCATCCAATAATTACGGTCCGTACCAGTTCCCGGAAAAACTTATACCCCTTATTGTTACTAACGCCATAAAGGGCAACAAGCTGCCGGTTTACGGAGACGGAAAAAACGTGAGGGATTGGATCCATGTGGGAGATCATTGCTCGGCACTGCTGGCCGTGCTGGAGAGGGGGGCACCAGGGGGAAAATATAATATAGGATCCAGCTGTGAGAAACGCAATATCGACATAGTCACCACGATCTGTGATTACCTAGATACAAGGCTGGGCATCCTGGATAGAAAGCCGAGGAGGGAGCTGATACAATTCGTCACCGATAGGCTGGGACATGATCAAAGGTATGCGATTGACGCCGCCAAGATTCAGCGTGAGATTCAGTGGGAACCCTCCGTAGCCTTTGAGAGAGGGATTATCGATACCATCGAGTGGTATCTCAACCACATGGATTGGGTTGCTGACATAGAGAGCGGGAGATACCGAGAACACCGGAGCGAAGGATAAGATGACCGAGAAAACCACAAGAGGGATTGTGTTAGCGGGCGGACACGGGACAAGGCTCTACCCTATTACTATATCGGTGAGCAAACAGCTTCTTCCCATTTGTGATAAGCCCATGATCTATTACCCTATCTCAGTCCTCATGCTCGCTGGTATCAGGGAGATACTGATCATCTCCACCCCCCAGGATATACCTCAGTTCCAAAGACTGCTCGGCGACGGTCAGCAGATAGGCCTCAGCCTCTCCTACGCGGTACAGCCAAGGCCGGAGGGATTAGCTCAGGCCTTCATTATCGGTAAGGAATTCATCCGCGATCATCCCTCCTGCCTCATCCTGGGGGACAACATCTTCTATGGACACGGATTTCTCGAATCCCTCAAGAGGGCAGCGAACAATGACAGGGGCGCGACCATATTCGGATACTGGGTACAAGACCCGGAGCGATATGGCGTGGTAGAGTTCGACTCCGGGGGACATGCAATAAGCATCGAGGAAAAACCCGGGCATCCCAAGTCCAACTATGCTGTTCCAGGGCTCTATTTTTACGACGATCAGGTCTCCTCCATTGCCTCCGAGCTCCAGCCCTCGGCACGGGGCGAACTCGAGATCACCGATCTTAACATGACCTATCTCAGGAGGGATCGACTCAAGGTTGAAAAACTGGGCAGGGGCATCGCGTGGTTGGATACAGGCACCCACGAATCCATGATACAGGCGATCAATTTCATCCATGCCATAGAACAGAGGCAAGGCTTGAAGATCGCCTGCCTTGAGGAAATTGCCCTTCGAATGGGATACATATCGGTCGACCAACTCGAGAGGATCGCCATGAGCATGAGGGAAAGCGAGTATGGGAAATATCTCTCGGAGCTGCTGGACGATAGGAAGGGAACCGGGGGAAACGAACGGGGTTTTCTATGAAGTTTAGCCCATCTTCCACTCTTCCCGAGGTGATTATCATAGAGCCTGATCTCTTCCGTGACCACAGGGGATACTTCATGGAAACCTATCATCAAGAAAAATTTCTCAGCGCCAGTATTGATGTTCAGTTCGTTCAGGACAACCAATCCCGGTCGTCACGTGGAACACTGCGCGGCCTCCACTATCAGATAAAACGACCCCAGGGGAAACTGGTCAGGGCGATACAGGGGGAGATATACGATGTGTGCGTGGATATCAGGCGATCTTCGCCTCGCTTCGGGAAATGGTTTGGGATATCCCTCACCAATGAGAATAAAAGGGCCCTGTATATCCCTCCGAACTTCGCGCATGGCTTTTGTGTCTTGAGCGACACGGCGGAATTCTCTTATAAATGCACCGATTTCTATTTCCCTGACTATGAGCGGGCAATACGGTGGAATGATCCTGATCTGGCCATTGATTGGCCTATGCAAGGGCCAATCCTTTCAGAGAAGGATTCTTCCTGCCCCCTGTTAAGGGATGCCGAGCTGCCGGAGTAGTAACTAATCAGGCAGATAGACTGAAGGTTCCAAGGTTCACCGTTCAACGTTCAAAGGTTTCAACGGCTGAACCTTGAACCTCTGAACCTAATTTTATAACAGTCTTCAGCCTATCAACCTGAAGAGTAACGCGCAGAATAATAGGATATGACAGCATGGCCAAGGCGGCAAAGAAGCCTCCAATCAAACGGGAAATATGGGGGGTAATCTTTCTCCTGCTTACCCTCATATGCGGGGGAAGCCTTCTCTCATACTCCCATCAGGATCCCCTGATCTGGGAAATGGCAAGGCCCGGGGTCCAGGCAAAGAATCTATTCGGGGCCGTGGGCGCCAATCTGGGCGGCGGTCTCCTCGCCCTACTCGGGTTTTCATCCTTCTGGCTCGTGGCAGTCCTCCTGTACTTGTCCTTATCGTGCTTCACGGGTAAGTTCCCCTCAAGGGTGCTCTGGATATCCATAAGCCTTGCCTTGTTGATACTCTCATGTTCCGCGCTGTTCTCACTCTATGTGCCAGCCGGCATTGCTTACCGGGGCGCCATGATAAGCGGGGGATTGGTTGGATTCCATATTGCTGATCAGGGGAAAAGTGTGCTCAATTATTTCGGAGCATGTGCCCTGTTTGCCACCGTGTTTCTCATCTCCTTTATGGTGATCACTCGGCTTTCCTTCTCCAGCCTTTTTAACGGAATGGTTGTCCTTTTCTCGCGTGTGGCGGCCTCCATAAGGGAAAAATGGCTCAAGCATACGGAGCGCAAGAGGAGGGCTGTACTAAGGAAAAGGGTTGCGCCCACGATAGAGAAAGCCCAGAAGCGGGAAATGACGATTGTTGAAACCTCCTCAGAAAAGCATGCGAAGCCCGCACAGGAATTCTTCTCCTTTATGAGCGCCGTCGGGGATTTCAAACTCCCGCCCTTGAGCCTCCTGGATGAGATCCCAAAATCGCCCGACGATGAGATCCACCGGGAAAGCCTGCGAATGAACGCCCTTCGGCTGGAGGGAAAGTTGAAGGACTTCGGCGTAGAGGGTGAGGTGATGGAGATCGTACCAGGTCCGGTCATCACCATGTATGAATTCAAACCCGCACCGGGCATCAAAATAAGCAAGGTGTCCTCTTTAGCAGATGATCTTGCGCTCAATATGAGGGCATCGAATATCAGGATCGTGGCCCCTATCCCCGGAAAATCGGCCATAGGGATAGAAATACCCAATAACAAGAGGAGGCTCGTCACTCTAAGAGAGATCCTATCCAGCCAGGCCTTTCTCAACTCCTCGTATAAGCTCTCTATAGCCTTAGGGGTGGATATCATCGGACAACCGGTGATAACGGATCTCACAAGGATGCCGCACCTGTTGGTTGCCGGCGCAACCGGAACCGGGAAAAGCGTATCCATCAATGCCATGATAAACAGCATCCTGTATAAGAATTCCCCTGCAACGGTGCGCTTTCTCATGGTGGATCCCAAGAGGATCGAGCTTGCCCCGTACCAGGATATTCCTCATCTCTTGCACCCGGTGGTGAACCATCCAAAAGAGGCAACCAAGGCGCTCAGATGGGCCGTCGATGAAATGGAGAGGCGATATTCCCTGCTTTCTGACAAGGGGGTCAGAAACATAGACGCTTACAACCGAAAGGTGGAAAAGGAGAGGGGGCCGGGCGAACAAACAGGGGAAAACGATCACCTCCCCTACCTTGTGATTATTATCGATGAGCTTGCAGACCTCATGATGGTCTCGAGCCGCCAGGTCGAGGAATCCCTGACAAGACTGGCGCAAATGGCCAGGGCAGCCGGGATTCATCTGATACTTGCCACCCAGAGACCCTCCGTCGACGTGCTTACCGGCATTATCAAGGCGAATTTCCCCACAAGGATCTCCTTCCAGGTATCCTCCAGGGTGGATTCCAGGACTATCCTTGATTCGATGGGCGCCGAGCATCTGCTTGGAGAGGGTGATATGTTGTTTCTGCCCCCCGGTGTCGGCAGGCTCACCAGGATTCATGGGGCCTATGTCTCTGAAGATGAGGTAAAGAGGATAACCTCCTTTCTCAAGAAACTGATGAGGCCGGAGTATGACAGCTCTATTGCTGCTGAAATCAGCACAGAGGAAGATGAGGCGGAGGAGATAGACGGAGAGATGGATGAAAGATATGAGGAGGCAGTGGAATTGGTGATGCAGAGCGGTCAGGCCTCGATATCCATGGTCCAGCGAAAACTGCGGGTCGGGTATAATCGGGCCGCCAGGATGATCGAGGCCATGGAGAAAGCGAGTATAGTCGGTCCATCCGATGGGGTCAAGCCTCGTGAGGTCTTCAGAAGGAGGGAGTAACGGTGAGTGCCAGATCATGGGTAATTCTGTTCTTCATGCTTCCCTTCCTCGGAGTAATCGTCCAGGAGAGGGCATTTCCGGATGATCAGGTTACCGCCATTACAAACGGCATACGCGCGAGATACGGGAATGCTCAGGGATTGACCACCCTCTATACCAGGGAGGCGATCAGCAAGACTATGGCCACTCTCGGGATTGCGGAAAGGCGCGATGTCGCTGAGGGAAGGCTCTATTTTAGGCCTCCTTACCTTCTTCGCCTTGAACAGGCCTCGCCCCAAGAGGAATTGCTTCTCACAGACGGGCAGACGCTGTGGTGGTACATTCCCGGGAAACAAGAGGCTTATAAATACCCTGCTGACACCTTCGGAAAGGAATTGCGGCTTCTTGGGGATGTTCTCCAAGGCCTGAAGGATGCAAGGAATAGCTTCACGATCACCTCTATCGATGCTCCTGGGGCCGCCACGTACCAGCTTGGGCTCAGGCCCAACCCCCCGTGGACGGATATTGACCACCTCGAGTTGACTATACGAAAGGATGATTTCGTTATCGAGCAGCTGGATATCGTTAACACGATCGGGGGGCTTACAAGGTTTATGTTTTCTGACATGCAAAAAGACCTACCCCTTCAGCAAGGGCTCTTCTCCTTTTCAGCCCCTTCCGGGACAAAGCTTATCCTGGAATAATTGCTCATCCCACTCTCGAGCGCATCTCCTGCCTATTCTTACCATTCCCTGCCCACCAAAAATTTTTCTAAAAATCCCATTGACAAACCCCTCTCCTGTAATGTATGAAGAGCCCGACTTTTCGCGCCAGGCTCACAACAAGCTGTCACGCAGGTACGGAACCGAGAAACAAGGAAGGATTGATGGGCATTGCTCTGAGAG
>CAYPNL010000004.1:0-2498 GCA_964412045.1 uncultured Desulfobacteraceae bacterium | reverse complement strand
CATAGGAAAGCCCTGATACCTTTTCCCAGATTTCCTCCGGGGCAACGATCCGCACCGTATAATCTTGAAACCCAAAAGAGGCTTTTCCCTCTTTATTATGCTTAAATTGCTTAATACCGGTGATGTGGTCAGGCACTAAGGCCAGCTTTTTATTAGACCATTTCAGGACCATGATACGGGTAGTTTCCGTTACAGGAGTTACACACTTTCCCAGCAAGCTTCCCAGATGGACTACATCAAAGAGCTCTCCCCTATAGTATATAAGCCCCAAATACCAGGGAGGCGCCAGGGGAACAGGCGTCACGTTGACCTCCTCCACAACCCGGTGGATATACCGGATCTCGATTCCCAGGTATTCGTCCCCCGCCTTAAAGGTAACGTATTCCATTTGGTTGCCTGATACAATCATCCGACTCCGTTCGTTGCTGTTGGTGAAGCAGGCTTTTGCCCCGCGTTGAGCCTGAAGCGCTCCTGGGATCCCGCCATCCTTGCTGAAAGCGTGTTCAGGGATTTCATGGCATTGACAATCTTCTCCATGTCCTTTTCCTGACCTTTGGTTGCTATGGTGGTCTTTTGGGTAGAGACGAAATTTGCCTGGGCAAGCCTTGAAAGGTCCTGAAAATAGCTGAGCAGGCCTCTCATCCCCTGCACCTGTTTTCCCGTCACTTCCTCGATTTTTTTTACTTGCGAGGAGATATCCTTTACCCCGGAGAGCATCTCGCCGAACGTACCCACGATACCATGAATAATTTCCCGACCCTTGTTGATGCCTTCCTGGCTTCTTGATAGGGCCTCCGTTGCTGCCTCATTGTCCTCGAGTATCCCCCCCACTATCGCTTCGATCTCCTGTGACGACTGCTTGGAGTTCTCCGCCATGTCCCTTATCTCATTAGCGACGAGGGCAAAGCCTCTGCCCATTTCACCCGCCCTCGTCGCTTCAATGGAGGCATTGAGGGAAAGGAGATCTGTCTTTTGTGCGATCTCATTCATTACCTTTATCACCAATTGTATCTTCTCGATCCTTTTGGAGAGCCTATATATGGGCTGAGTATATTCGGACATCTGGGTGAGCACCTCTTCCAGGTAATTCAGTGTTTCACGGGCATTGAGATCCCCGGTCTCTGTCTTGTGCTGTGCCTCATTTATCTTGGAGGTCGTATCGGTTGATTGTTTCACCATCTCATCCATCTCCCGCAAACCCTCATCGACCCTGAGCGCCGTTTTTTGTACGATGAGGGTCTGCTCCTCCGATCCTTTGGCGATGTCCATGGCCGACTGATTTATTTTTTCGCTGTTCACCAGCACCTCTTTCGTGAGCTCCGTGAGACTCGCATTGGTCTTCTGGACCTCTTGGGATACGCTTTTCAAGTCCGAGAGCATGTCCCTGAGCTGGCTCACCATGAGCGCAAAGATCTCCTCGAGGTCTCGTACCTCGTCTTTCGATAAGAGCGCTATTTCCCTGGAGAGATCTCCCTGGCTTATTTCCTTGGCGGCAGTGCTGAGGCTGTTCAGTCTTCTCACGAGCGATTTGGAGAAAAGGCCGCCGAAGATCACCCCGGAGGCCAGGGCCAACGCAGTTGAGATCGCTTGCGCGAGATAGAAGTCATTTGCAAATCGATTGACCAGGCCCACCACTACCATGATTATCAGGAGCAAGGCCAGAAAACTCAGGATGAGTTTGTTTTTTATGCTTGTTCTACCCATTGTTTGTTCCCTCCATGACTAAAATCCACCCGGCTATCTTTCCATCCATCTCGAAATGAGATACGGTAATACGGCACTCCTGGGAGTGGATGGGTGCATAAAGGGTGATGTTTCTTATCTCCTCGCCATGGATTACGCCCTTAAGGGCATTAATCACCGTTGCCTTTTCCGCTGATGGGAATAGGGCGGTTATGGGGATATTCAGCACATCTTCAAGGGGTTTTTTCACTATAGTGAGGGCACGTGGATTGGCGCGTATAATCCTCGCATCCTTGTCGATGACCACGATTCCTATTCCGATGTTTTCAATAATCGAGCTATGAAAGGCCACACTCTCCATTAATTCCACGGTCGTTTGCCGTGGCCACACCCTCCCGGGCTCGATGAGGGTTTTTCTGTCTGACGAAGGGAAGGGGTCTCGCTCTATGGTATCCATGAATTCCTTGATTTGTTCAGCCATTTTTTCTATAGGCCCCTTCACGATATAGTAATCGGCACCTATCTCGTTAAGCACATCCAGCTGCTCGATCATCGTCCCCGACACCGCCACAAGGGGAAAGTGATGGTTGGGAAACTTTTTGCGGACAAATGCAATGAACTGCTTCCCGTCTATCTTGGGCATTACCAGGTCTACAAAAATGATATCTCCGGGTCCTTCCTCCAGTTTTGATATACCCTCCTTCCCGTCATAGGCCTTCATGACCTCATATCCACACTCTTCGAGTATCTCGGAAAGGAACTCCACGAAGAAGAAATCGTTATCTATAACCAATGCTTTTTTGGACATGTTACCC
>CAYPNL010000003.1:0-5510 GCA_964412045.1 uncultured Desulfobacteraceae bacterium | reverse complement strand
CGCTTCAGAAGGAATTTTGGCGGGCTGGTGAGCCAATCCAGGATCAGGGAGACCGTTCACAGGGGTGCCGTCGATATATCCGAATGGGCCGATATCATCGGATGCTCTCCTGATTATATCTTTGCAGGGGGTCTCTCCTCGGATGAATTTCCCCTTAAGGCACCAGATGACTTCATCAAACCTGAGAGCTCTGCCCCGTATCTCAGGAGAGCAGACCTCACCGACCAATCACGGTATCTCTTCACCCATCTCCTGAGGAACTACGGGCAGGATCTCTATCTTTCCTATCCTAAAAGAATAGCTGATAAAGAGGCGCAGCCCTCGCCCGTGCTCTTAGATATGATATCCATGATGGACAAGGAAGGGCCCTCGCCCCCCCAGGGGGCTGAAGCCCTTGAGCGCTCATTTCCCTGGGAACAAAACCCCTGCTTTACGAGCAGCGAAGAGTTTTTGAATTCAATCGAGGTGGAACAAAAGATCGCCGTCCCCTCGAAGCTGAATCCATTCTGCCATGACCGGATTATCTTAGGCATAGACAGGCTGCTCAATGAATCGATCATGCGGGGTGTCGGCTGCCTGCTCGCGCGGAACTGCGCGGATGGTCTTACCGAATATGACGGGCTGATCTCCGGCTCACCTGCCTTCCGCCGATTCCGTTCCAACCCTAGGGGGCCCCTCTCCCCCTCGAGGCTCGATACGATCGCAAACTGCCCCATGCACTATCTCTTTCGAGATATCTACCGTATCGAGACCATCGAGGAACTCGAACAAGAGCTCTCCCCCAGGGATCTCGGATCCCACATACATGCCATCTTAAAACTGATTTTTGAGGAAATAAAGAATAGCGGTCACAACGTCGCCTCTATGGGACTGCCACGTGCATTTGCCCTGGCACGGGAGATCACTACAAGGTATTTCTCTCAGCTCGCGTATTTGGAAGGGCTTGATCTCTTTGAGGCCCAAAAACGGGATATCATGGATGGCCTTGAGATGGAATTCATCCTGACCGGTGAGGGGCTTCCGAAACGACAAGGCCTGATCGCCCAACTGCTTCGTTTTGAATCCCAACATCTCAAAAACGAAGAGCTCATAGGTCTCGAGCAGGTGTTCGGTGATGAGGAAACCAATCCGGTGCGGATGGGCAAAATACTGCTTCGGGGTTCCATAGACCGTGTTGATAGGCTGGATGAGAGAGAAGAGGCGTATCTTATCTATGACTACAAAACAGGCAGCGCACCTGGACCGAGTGCGGTTAAGAAAGGACTCTCCTTTCAACTCCCAGCTTATATTGCGGCCCTTGCCGCAGAAAGGGATGCAAAAGCCATCGCAGCCAGGTATTACCTGATCAACAGGAAACACCTCGACGAGAACAATCCCCTTTCATCTCCTATCGGCTCTCATCTCCGGCAAAAGGCAGGTATCGATCTGACCGGGGTCACGCTCATAGGAGAGTACGTCAACACCCTTCTGGATCTTCTGGACCAAGGGGTCTTCCATCATTCTGCTGATGAGCTCATGTGTTCCTTTTGCGAGTTCAGATACGCGTGTTACAAAAACACCCGGCGTATGGCCCACCTCATTGAATCGGGAACCTCCCCCGAGCTTTACTCCGGGAGGAAAAACCTGGAGAGATGGAAAGAGGTTGAGGAATTTCAGAAGAGGTGGAAGGAGGTCCAGGCAAAGATGGCTGAGCCATGGGAGGCCGAAAAGGAGGAAAAGAGGATGAAAGATCTCGAGCAGGTGCTGGAGTTTGCAAGGTGGCTTGTGGAAAAACGCCATTCCCTTCCCTTTGACCACGGCTATATCGATGGGATACTGTCATCCATCGAGCAGTACCACCATGGTTGCTCCACACACTGAAGGAAAAACAGCATAAGCCACCTCATACAGCACTGAGTACGTCTCTTGTCTACAACAGCGCCAATGCCATAAAACTGGCAGACGGCATCTGTGCTGTTCCCTTTCTGAGGTATGAGATCATTGCAAAAGATCTAATGGAAGCGGGAAAGGGCTTTATTATAGGATTATATAAGGCATCGAAGAATATCGTAAGGAAACCAACCTTGGATCTGGAAATAGCAGGGGTCTCCTCAGAATTTCGGCACGTTCTCGCTTTGGATTGCGTAGTTAGCATGATAATGATATATAGTACTGTATATTACAAGACATCTCTCCTCTCAACCGAAACCAAAAAGACGTTACTATATACAAATCCAGTTATTTGGAGATCGGATCTATGGGGTTACGAGATAACTATGCCGTCGTGGGTATCGGGTATACGCAGCAGGGACGGGTACCGGGAAGAACGGCCTTGAGCTTCCACGTCGAGGCGAGCGCCAATGCCATCGACGACGCAGGGCTGAATAAAGAGGACATCGACGGCATCATCTGCTACCGTGCCTTCCCGCCTGCCACGGGCGAGAGCCCCGTGACTCCTTACCTCGTAGCCCAGCACCTCGGGCTTTCCCCCACCTATATGAGTCAGGACGCCAACTGCTCCAGAAGCCACATCCAGCACGCAATCGGCGCACTCGACTCGGGCCTTTGCCGGTACGTGGTCTTATCCTACGGGCACAATGCCTTTTCCTCAGACAGCATGCGTCGAATGCTCTTGGAGCGCAATGGCGATGATGCGGTTTTCGGCCATTTCGGGGCCGCCGCAGGTTATGCGCTGGCTGCCAGGCGGGCCATGCATACCTTTCGAACCGGCCCTGAAACATGGAAACATATCGCCGTAGGCCAGCGAAAATGGGCCAACCTGAACCCAATCGCCATGATGCACCAGCAAACCATGAGCTTTGATGATTATTATAATGCGAGGTGGGTCGTCGAACCTTTTCGGCTCTTCGACAACTGCCTCATGTCCGACGGAGGCCGCGCCTTAGTGATTACCTCAGCGGAACGGGCTCGAGATCTCAAACACCGGCCGGTTCTCATCATGGGGATGGGCCAGCATAACCCTTCGTCCGAGGTTCATCAAGCAGAGCATCTGACCGGTCCCACAGGTGCCAAAAAGGCGGCTGAGACCGCCTTCGGAATGGCCGATATCACCGTGGATGATGTGGATGCCTGTGAGATCTATGACTGTTTCACCTACACCGTGGAGATAACGCTCCAGGATTATGGCTTCTTTGGACCGGGAGAGGGACAGGACTGGTTCAAGAATGGGACTATCGAGCCAGGCGGAAGAATGCCGGTCAATACTTCCGGGGGCCAGCTTTCCGAGGCCTATTACATGGGGCTTACTCCCCTGTCCGAGGCTGTCATGCAACTGATGGGCCGATGCGGAAACCGGCAACTCGGCCCGGTCACAGACACCAAGGCGCCCGAGGTCATGCTGTGCAGCGACAACGGCGGCGTGCTTCAGACACATACCTGCATTATTCTGAGGAAATCCTAAATGAAGGATTATCAAAAACCTCTGCCGGAGATAAATGGGGACAACACAGAGTTCTGGAGCGGGTGCAGGGCCCATGAACTGAGATTCCAGAAGTGTAGGGACTGCGGCCATGTGCGGTGGCCGCCCTCCATCCTCTGCCCTGCGTGTCACTCCCGTGAAACGGAGTGGATCGTCTCAAGCGGAAGGGGCACGGTCTACAGCTTTGTCATTTACCATGTGGCCTTTCACGAGGGATTCAGGGATGATGTTCCCTATGTGGTCGCGGACGTGGAACTGGAGGAAGGCCCTCGGCTCCTGACCAATATTGCAGAATGCCCACATGAGACTATAACCTGCGGCATGCCGGTACAGGTGGTATGGGATGATGTGACCGAGGATTTCAGCCTGCCCAAATTCAGACCGATCCTTCGATAATGATTGTAATTAAGTTTTTCCCTTTTTCTTGATAAAAAATACTAGCGGCCTTCTCTAGCCGTTCTCATCCCCTTTATCCCAGAATTAACAAACATCTCATACAAAGCTCATGTTTCTATAATAAACCTATGCAAGTTTACGAGAAAAGTAGCGCAGATTGAGGATCAAATTCATTTGAGTAGATAAATTCTATCAATGATATGACAAAGAGGAAGGGGGCATTCATGAGCAGGTTAGGATATTATTGTAGGTCTTGTCAGCATTTCAGGGAAAATATCCACGACTCTCTCACCAGGCATGTCCTGGCGGCAAAGGACAGCCTCTGCGAGATGGATCAAGATCCTTTCGGAAACTGCCAATGCAGCCACTATTTGCCGCTGACCCTGATAAAAATAAAAGCTGCAAACCTCAACTCTATAAAGGAAGCCGCTAATTACTAGAGAGGGAGCGCTGCTAAACCGAACCACGAAAGCTCCGAATCGTTAAAAAATTCAATATGTTTATAAAAAATCTGTACAATCGCACTCCAGGCTAATTGCTTCGTGTTCATGCCATCGGCTCCGGCCAAGGGGCAAGAAGGCCGGAGAAGTAATCTTCCGGCCTTATTGCCTGTCACACAACAGGGTGTCGCCCGTTAAAATGAAATGGACAAACGCGTTCCGATCTCGGTAGGATCTTCCTTGCCGCCGCCCGTTGCGTCGCCTGCAAACAATTTTGCAGCCACCACATCGAGTGTTAGGTTCTCCAAAAATTTGTAGGTGAACCTCAGATCTATCTCGGTTCCCAAGTCATCGTCGGCCCCGGCCGCTGCCTCCGCCAATGAGGCATTCCACAGGTCAGCGGTAATCGTCATATGTTTCATTGGCTTATAACTCACTCCTATATTGTATGACTGGAGATTAGAAATTCTATCTGCACATGAACCGGCAGATACCTGATTATCGAAAATTCCATACCCCATGATCTCGGCCCAGTAATATGATTGACCCTTGGGAACCCAGAATGCCTCTCGTTCGTTGTCCGCAGCATTTGCGTCTCCCGATGCATGGATGATCTCTGCCTTCAGCGTGACAGGGCCAAGCGGCGTGCTTGCGCCGAGGGCTATGAGAGTTCCGCTGATATCATGAGACGCCCCGGTGGTTGCATCATCGCCGTCACCGCTCTCAGAGATGCCTGTCAACCATGCAGCAAGAGTTCCGAATTTCGCATCGATATTGACGCCGATATAACTCACAGCAAAGTCCTTATAGGCAGCAGTGCTGCCCCATGCGGAAGCATCTGATGAGGTGCCCATTATAAAAAATGGATTCACGGAAAAAGCACCGAACTTGAACATTGGATTGATGCAGTAGTAGTCGACGTCTTGATCGTTCATATCTTTCCCTTCCCCGCCTTCGTAAGCCTTCACCCATATAAAGGGGACACTGTAGGTCTCTCCTTTATAGGTAAGGACAAGGCCTGAAAAATCATCGTCAAAGAAAAAACCGCGGGCTATTTTTGTGCCCTGCGTACCGACTTTAAAATGCAAGGGACTAAGCTTAAAATCGACATATGAGTTCTTTACTTCAAATATCTTCCCGTCGGCACCGATATCACCGCCGACAGTATCGCCCCATGTATTGTCAAACTCAAACTTGTTGACGAACTTGAAGTTATCGCTGAACTTGGCAGTGTAATAAAGCCTTGCCCTTGAATC
>CAYPNL010000002.1:0-5786 GCA_964412045.1 uncultured Desulfobacteraceae bacterium | reverse complement strand
ATGGTATTACCCTGGATGATCTGAGACAGGGCTTGCTCCCTCTCCACGAGCTCCCTCTCCACGCTTTGAAGATGCCTCGTCCTCTCATGCACAATCTTTTCGAGATGCTTGGAGAAGAGCTCAAACTCTTCTTTAATTCTCTTTGGATCAGCGTTATAGGCATGAAGGTCTCTGGTAATCCTCGCTCGTTCATCTTCAATCTGAAGATAATCCCAGACGGTCATGGCCTCAAAATGGTCTATGAGACGTACCTTCTCTGGTTTGCTCGCCTTGAGCTCCCCGAGGACCCCGTTATCCCCTGTTAGCTCAATAATCAGGTCGAGCCCTTCTAGGTGATAGAGCTCCCGGTATTCCATGGTAGTGTAAAGCCCTTTTTCCCGGGCATATACGAAACCCTCGGCCTCCTCATTGATATCAGCGACACCAACTATCCTTATTCCCTTGCCGCTGAAGTTCTCGCCCAGGACAATCTCAAGGATAGCCTTGCACACCCTGCCTCCACCCACAATAGCAATATTCGAATAGGTTAAGATGTCTTTGATCATGCCTCTCCGTCGAATCAGAAATACAGGATCTGATCCGCCTCTAACATGAGTCTACAGGCCTCATGCAAGGTAATGGGAACAATAAAATCCTCCATATTCGATCTATCCCCAACCTCCTTCCCAATACCCTCGAGGACATTAAAGGTCCCCAATGAAACAATAGAGATCTCCATCTTATCTTTCTCAAATCGTGCGAGCTGTTCCAGATTGTCCGGCATTTTTTCCGCCTTTAACACCTCTCTATCGAACTCGGATGCGATAACCTGCTTTACCTCGGACGTTATAGTAAGTCCCGCTAAGGTGCCTTTCTCGGTCATCTTTATCCCATAGGTTCCATACAGTATCGTGACCTTCTTAATATTATGAAGTTTTCGCGCAAGCCAGGCAAAGGTGTAGGCTGCATACTGATTATATGGGCTTTCGTTCCCTGTATTGATAATAATAAGAATAGTGTTCGGCACTGCCATCATGTCCCCCCTTTTTTAAACCAATACTATCCGCGGTTCCTTACCTAACGGCAGAAACGCGATACGTGGGTTTCCAGATAATTGGCGAACAAAAAATAGCACTCTGTAGGTTGTGCTTCCTTTGAGATGATTGGTTTCTCAATTGCCCCTAATACGAAAATAATAGCAATTACAAGATGTTATCTATCAACCCCGCCGATACGCGCTGAGAGAGTATATGCTCCTCCTGTTTTCCTGTCAAGCGATGGCCGTGAAATTACCTCTCTCAGATACTGACCTGTATAGGAACCTGGTTCGGCAGCAATCTCCTCCGGGGTTCCCATAGCCACGATCGTTCCTCCCTTGTCGCCTCCTTCCGGCCCCAGATCAACGATATAGTCCGCGGATTTAATAACATCCATGTTATGTTCTATGACCACCACCGTGTTCCCTAAATCCACGAGGTGATTTAAGACATCGAGCAACTTCTGAACGTCTGCAAAGTGAAGCCCTGTGGTGGGCTCATCCAGAAGATACAGGGTCCTGCCCGTGCTCTTTTTCTCCAACTCCTTTGCCAGTTTCACCCTTTGCGCTTCGCCGCCTGAAAGGGTGATCGCCGGCTGTCCGAGTTTTATGTAGCCGAGGCCGACATGAAACAGGGTTTCCAGTCGTTCCCGTATCTGGGGAATGGATGAGAAAAACGCCATGGCCTCCTCAACCGTCATATCCAGCACATCCGAGATATTCTTTCCCCGGTACCGTATCTCAAGGGTATCCCGGTTATACCGCAACCCTTTACACACATCACAGGTCACGTAGACATCGGGCAGGAAATGCATCTCAATCTTGATGATTCCATCCCCCCTGCACGCCTCGCACCTGCCTCCCGCGACATTAAAGCTGAATCTCCCTGCACTGTAGCCCCTGACCCGTGCCTCGGGCAGCCTTGCGAACAGGTCCCGGATGAGGGTAAAGATGCCGGTGTAAGTAGCCGGATTCGACCTCGGGGTCCTTCCGATAGGGCTCTGATCTATGTCTATGACCTTATCCAGGTACGCTATGCCCCGTATTCTCCTTACTCTGCCGACCCTCTCCTTTGCGCGATAGAGTCTCTGGGCAAGGGCTGGATAGAGGATCTGGTTGATGAGGCTGCTCTTCCCGGAGCCTGAAACACCGGTGATACAGGTGAAAGTGCCCAAGGGGATCGCTACATTGATATCCTTCAGATTGTTTTCCGCTGCCCCCTCGATGATAATCTCCTTGCCGATCCCCTTCCTCCTCTTCTTGGGAACGGGGATCGAGAGCCTTCCCGAGAGATAGCCTCCTGTTAAGGAGTTCCCGTCGGCCATGAGCTCAACAGGCGTTCCTGAAAACACCGCCTCGCCTCCCATCTGGCCCGCACCGGGACCCATATCAACCACATAATCGCCCGAGAGGATCGTCTCGGGATCATGCTCTACCACAATCACGGTATTGCCTAACTCCCGTAAACGCCTGAGGGTAGCGAGCAGTTTGTTGTTATCCCTGTGGTGGAGCCCGATGCTCGGCTCATCCAGGACATAGAGTACACCGGAAAGTCCGGAGCCGATCTGGGTTGCCAGCCGTATCCTCATCTCCTCGCCCCCGGAAAGGGTCGATGTGGCCCTCTCCAGAGAGAGGTAGTGGAGACCGACGTTCATCAGGAACCCGAGTCTCTCGGTGATCTCCTTGAGTATTCGATGGCCGATCAGCTTCTCGTGGTTTGCAAGGGTCAGGCCTTCGAAGTATGCCAATGCCTTTTCAATGGAAACGGAGCTCACCCCTGCAATCGACTGCCCGTTGATCTTTACGGCCAGGCTCTCGGGCCGTAATCTGGCGCCATTGCATTGAGGGCATGGTCGGATGTTCATGAATCGTTCGATCATGTCCCTGATGTACGAGGAGTCCGTGTCCCGGTATCTCCGTTCCAGGTTCGGTATGACCCCCTCAAAAAGACGTGTATTGAACTGACGTCTCTCATCCCCATCAAAGGAGAACTGGATCTTCTCCTCGCCGGAACCATAGAGCAAGACATGCTGTACCCGTTCGGAAAGCTCCCGGAAGGGCGTGTATATATCGAACCGAAAGTGCTGGGCCAGGGAGTCGAGCATCTGCTGAAAGTACAGGGTATGTCGTTCCGCCCACGGTACGATTGCGCCGTCCCTCAACGAAAGATCGGGGTTGGGGACGATCAGGTCCGGGTCGAAGTACATCTTTGTTCCAAGCCCGCCGCACTCCTGGCACGCCCCGAGGGGGCTGTTGAATGAAAACATCTGGGGGGTGAGCGGCGGAAAACTGAAGCCGCACACCGGGCATGATGCCTTTTGGCTGAAGAAATGCTCCTCCCCTTCAACGACATCCACGACAGCAGAGCCCTCCGACAGGGAAAAGGCCAGCTCCAGGGAATCGGTAAGCCTCCTCTTCACGGTCCTGCCAACCGCTAATCGGTCGACCACCACCCTGATGGAATGTTTCTTGTTCTTATCCAGCCGGATATCGGATTCAAGGGGCATAATATCCCCGTCCACCTGCACGCGGACAAAGCCCTCCTTTCTGAGGCGTTCAAAGAGCGCCGCGTGTTCCCCTTTCCGGTTATTCACCACCGGGGATAAGATGAGGATCCTGGTCCCTTCCTCAAAGGTCAAGACCTGGTCCACCACCTGCTGAACGGATTGCGTGGTAATGGGAATAGTGCAGTTGGGACAAAAGGGACGGCCGATCCTCGCAAACAGGAGCCTTAAATAGTCATAGATCTCCGTCACAGTGCCCACCGTGGACCGGGGATTCTTGCTGGTGGACCTGGATTGAATGGAAATGGCTGGGGAGAGCCCTTCAATGGAGTCCACATCGGGCTTATCCATCCGCTCCAGGAATTGCCTGGCATAGGTAGACAGGGACTCCACATACCGCCGCTGACCCTCCGCATAGATGGTATCAAAGGCAAGGGTTGATTTGCCGGAGCCGGAAAGCCCGGTTATGACTACGAGCTTGTTCTTGGGGATGACGACGTCGATATTCTTGAGATTATGCTCCCTCGCCCCCCTGATGATTATTTCATCTAAGGACATGTCTCTTTTTGCCCGTTCCTCTTTATTGGTTACTAGCGAAGCTTAGACTCAAATCGATATAAATCGAAGGGCACATAATCTACCACAGAGCCACGGAGGGCACAGAGATAGGTCCTTTTTTGCCCGATCGGGAGACCCCGGTGAAATATGCTATGCATTTCACGGGGCAAGTACCGATCGGTCAAAAGATCTCAGCACTTAGGGCAGAATATGGCCTTTTTAACATACCACTCTGTGATCTCTGTGTCTCTAGTCCCGCTTTGTAGCGGGACGGGTGTGAAAATTATGCTTTTGCCTTGCCCCCGCGATTTGTGCCGCCATTTTTACGGCCGCGATCAGGCTGGATGGATCTGCTATCCCCTTTCCCGCGATATCATAGGCGGTGCCGTGATCCACCGAGGTCCGAACAATGGGAAGGCCCAGGGTTAAATTGACCGCATCGGAGAAATGGAGCAGTTTCAAGGGAATCAGGCCTTGGTCGTGGTACATGGCTACCACCGCGTCGAAGCTTCCGTTGACAGCGTGGTAGAACACGGTATCTGCCGGAAAGGGACCCTCGACAGAGAGCCCGTTCTTCCTCGCTTCCTCCACCGCCGGCTTGCTGATCTCGATATCCTCCCTGCCGAACAGGCCCGACTCCCCGGCATGAGGGTTCAGGGCAGCCACCGCAACCCGTGGATTTTTTATGGCAAAGTCCCCCTCCAGGGCTTGGCAGGTGATGGTCACCGTCTTCACAATGACTTCTTTGGTGATCTTCTCCGCAACATCCCGTAACGGGCAGTGGATCGTCACGAGAGCGACCCTGAGCCTTTCGCCTGCCAGCATCATCACGTAATCCTTGGTGTGGGTGAGGTGGGCGATGAGCTCGGTGTGGCCCTCGAATCCATAGCCCACCTGGTTCATGAGCTCTTTGCTGATGGGGCAGGTCACCATAGCAGACACCTTCCCACTGGTAGCCAGCTCAACCGCTTTCAGGATATACTCCACCATGGCCTTGCCGCCATCCCTGGTAGGCATGCCCGGGGTAATGGAGTCTTTCAATCCCGAAAGGGAAAGCACATCAATGGTATCCGTCTTCCGTGAAGCATCTTCCGGGTTTTCCATCACATGAAAGGAGCGGGGCCCGAGACCCTCCGATGCCGCCTTCAGAATGCCAACATCTCCTATAATAAACGGTCTGCATATCTGAGAAATGTCCTCGCTCGGCAGGGCCTTCACAATGATCTCAGGCCCTATGCCGGCAGGGTCCCCCATGGTTATGGCAATTCGCGGAAGATCAGCCATCAAAATCCCCTCATTTCCTTTTGCATTAACTTTTTTTGTAACGCTTTAGCCTTTTGAAAACGAATCCCGGCCTTTGCTCGAGGCACAAGAGGAGCCCTTGGTAAGACGCATGGGCATGGGGCGTCTTTTTTCCCATCATACCCTTGAACAGGGGGCATCAGCGTGCCGCTTCAAATCATGCGCACAAGCACCTGGTCATTGTCTTTTAGGGTCTTTGTCCGTGTGCGCCGGTTTGAAGCGGCCTCCCGACTCGTTTTTATTGGGGTATGATGGGAAAAAAGACGCCCCTATGCCCATTCACCAGGTAGTTTCAAAAGACTAACGTGTTACCTTTTTTTATCCCCCTCTTCTTGATCCCCTGTCAATAAAAAATGAGACCTGAGATAAGCGGTTCACCGTTCACCGTTCCCGGTTGAAATTCGCGA
>CAYPNL010000001.1:0-4115 GCA_964412045.1 uncultured Desulfobacteraceae bacterium | reverse complement strand
GTGATTGTTGAGGAGGTAACCGACCTGCCTGGAAAGCGGTTTGCGGTGATCGTGGATGAGGCCCATTCCTCGCAGTCCGGTGAGAGTTCCAAGAGCCTTAAGGCAGTTCTTGCAACAGGCAGCCTGGAGGAAGCTGAAACCGAGGAAGCAGGCGCTGAAACCCCGGAAGAGGAACTCGACAATCGAATCCTTGAAGAAATGGAGAAGCGGGGGCGGCTTCCCAATGCGAGCTGGTTTGCCTTTACCGCAACCCCCAAGCCGAAGACATTCGAGCTGTTCGGCTCGAAGCGGGACGACGGGAGCTTTGAGGCATTCAGCCTCTACAGTATGCGGCAGGCTATCGACGAAGGATTTATCCTCGATGTGCTCGAAAACTATACCAATTATCACGTGTACTGGAATCTGCTCAAGACCGTTAAGGATGATCCGCACTATGAAAAGGGGAAGGCGGCCTTTCTGCTCCGCTCCTTTGTCGATCTCCACGAGCATGCCATTCGAAAGAAGATAGAGATCATGGTCGAGCATTTTCACGGTCAGATTGCTCACCGAATCGGCGGCAAGGCGAAGGCCATGATTGTGGCGCGGTCACGGCTCCATGCGGTGAGGTACAAGTTGGCCTTCGATGCCTACAGCAAAGAAAGAGGGTATCCATATCAGGCACTCGTTGCCTTTTCCGGTACGGTGCGGGATGGGGGTATTGACTATACCGAGTCCAATATGAACGGCTCCTCCGAGAAACAGACCGCCGATGTGTTCAAGCGGCCGGAGTATCGGTTCCTCATTGTCGCAAATAAGTTCCAGACGGGATTCGACCAGGAGCTGCTTCATACGATGTACGTGGATAAGAAACTCGGCGGGGTGAATGCGGTGCAGACCCTCTCACGGTTAAATCGGGTGCATCCTGAGAAGGAGGAAACGGCTGTCCTGGATTTTGTAAACGACGCCCAGACGATCCAAGAGAGTTTTCAGCCCTATTACGAAAAGACGATCCTTTCAGAGGCGACTGACCCCAATACGATCTATGATCTCGAGCGGCGATTGGACGACCACCATGTATTCGAGAGCAATGACATCAATGCCTTTGCCAGGAGCTACTTTGATCCCAAGGCTACCCAGGATGAGCTCTATGCCCTGCTTGCGCCGAGTGTCGAACGATACAAGGCCTTAGAAAAAGAAGAGCGCTTTGCTTTCAGGGGAACGTTGACGGATTATATCAGGCTCTATGCGTTCCTCTCCCAGATCATCACCTTTACTGATCCGGATCTGGAAAAACTCTACGTGTTTTCAAGGCTGTTGCGGCGCTATCTCCCGCCTGAGCGGGATGAACTGCCCCGTGAGATCCAGCGGAAGATCGACATGGAGTCATACCGCATTACCGAGAGGCGGAAGGGGAAAATACAGTTAGAGCGAGGCAACGGCACGGTTGAGCCCATTGGAGCTAAAGAAGATCATGTTATCACACCCGATCAAATAGAAGCGCTCTCTCAGATTATCCGAGAATTGAATGAACGGTTCGGGACAGAATTCAGCGAAGAAGATAAGGTCTTCATTCAGACCTTAGAAGAAAGGCTTGCAGATGATCCGGCCCTTGTTGCGAGCGTCCGTGTGAATACACCGGAAAATGCCCGCCTCACCTTTGATCATGTGGTGGTAGACCGGCTTCAAGATATGGTCGATACCAACTTCAAACTCTACAAACGCATTACCGATGATCCGGCCTTTTCCAAATACTTCGTTGATCGGCTCTTTGAACGGTTCTGGAAGAGCATTAAGGGAGGTTATTGACTATCTCAAGACCATGCACGGTAAATCACAATAATCAACAAAGTCGCCAATCATGACGGCTGTTCCCCGACTTCTTGCCGGTTCATCATTTCTCCTGTTGCTGCTCGTAAGGTCTAGAGGCTAAAACAACTCTCCATTCTCGGTTGTGGAGTCTAATTGTCTCCCAAACGGCATTTTTGATGACTTTTTCTTTGGCTTCGGGCGCCAGAAAGATGTATTGTCCTTCGCCGATGGGGGCAGAAACAATCTTTTTACCTAACCTGACCAAGCTTTCATACTCTGCATACATGGGATCGCCGAAGAGCATTTTTCCAATTTCTTCCTTATCCTGATCGTAGATGATCATTCCATCCGGTTGCATTATCCAAAGTTCATAATCGGCAGGGATAGTGCTTGTTTTAAGAAGGGGCTCGATCAGCAACTCAGGACGAATCAATACACTGATGGAGCCGACAAATTTCTTCTTCTTATCATACAGAGGATGTGCCACGTCCACCGCTAAAAATCCCTCGACTGCCGTAAAACCGCTACTGAAAAACGGCATCGGTTTTTTCCGCAGAGCAATCACATGATCCTGGGTGCTGATATCCACATTCTCAAAATTTTTGTAATCACGCGGTTCGATATAACGGAGAAATCCCTTCAAATCCACAAAGGCAGCATTGACCACGGCAGGATTTTCATTGATAACGGAGATGAGAAGACTTCTGATTCCATTTTCTTTTTCTACGTTTACATTGCTTTCTTTAATCAATTGTGCCAGAGAATCATCGATCTGATTTAAGCTACTCTGCAAATCAGGAACAAAGCCTTTGAGCGAAAGATTCAGTTGGGGTGGAGTTTTTATTTTCGCATCCTCGATTTTGGCTAAAATCATCCACCAATCCATACGTGGCAATTTGCAGTAATGCGCTTGGCGGATTATACCTCCGAGCTCATATTGCATACTCCCTCTTTCACTTTTCAGAGCTTTGGATACCGCTTCCTGCAGAGATTTGCTTCCTTGCGTAAGCGCATTCATAAAGATAAAATCACTATCCCTGTCCAGCATCGTATTCCCTTCAGAATTCAGCACAAACCAGGTATAGTTCTGTGGCAAGGCTAATTCCCGATTCAATGTGGCATGCAGATTATCCAGGAAAATCGAAGCTCCAAGCGCTCCGGTCACTTTATTATTAACCACAATGGGAGTAGCCATCACAGCCGATTTTTTCCCTGCGGATCGGCTATAAACCGAAAAACCCTTTATCTGGTTGCCGTCAAATAAAGGTTTAAAATAACCCCGGTCGCTCACATTTAGATTTGTGTAATCTAGTGCCACAGTATAGTAATTTCCATCAGGTAACATGAAAAAATAAGCCCCCGGCAAATCGGATTCAAGCTGATTCAGATACGGCTTAATTCCATTCCAATCACCACTTTTAGCCTCCGGAGTAGATGCTATCACCTGAAGAGAAGCCAATGTATTCAAAAAAATAGTATCCAGATAGAGGGCAGCGGCATTGAGCGTGGTTTCAGGACCTACATCCTGGGGACTTTCTGCAGGTTGCCCGGCCCAAGCTGAACTTACTAGCATGAAGGTAAGCATTGTTACTACAAGTGATTTCATATTTTTACTCCTTTTTCAGACTGATTACAGGCAGGATAGGTTCATAGCAGAAGGTATTCCCGGTGGGAATTCTAGCATACTCATGGTAATCATCAGCAAAGGATCGCCTGGTCTGTAAGAGCGACGAGGCATAGCGGGACGTGCTTCAATCGAGGAGAAGGCCCGGGTGTCGGAACGAATGCTATACTTTGATGAGCGTTTTGCCTCTCCGGACCTCGAGGTTTTCCCTACTTGTTTCGTTTCACAGCATTCAGTTTGTTCCAGCCTTCCATAGCTTTCTTGGCGGTAACCTGGTAGCCAAGTGACTCAACTAACCGGGCCACATCTTCGCTGATCTGTCCAGCTTTAACCTCTAAGCTCAGTTCAGGTTCACTGAGTATCTCCACGATCTTTTTTGTGTAACGACCGACGAATTCGCCGTTGTCGATCTCCCTAAGTTTAAGTTCTACCGATTCCATGATTTTATTTTACACATTTCCGTTCTTAGATGCAAATGACTTTTGAGGGTTCATGATACCAGAATTATCCTGAAATTTCAAAGTGTTTAAAAAAGTGTAACACGTTAGCCTTTTGAAAACGAATCCCGGCCTTTGCTCGAGGAACAATAGGCGCCGTTGGTGAAACGCATGGGCATAGGGGTGTCTTTTCACTTACCATGCCCTTGAACAGGGGGCCTCAGCGTGCCCTGATACATCAGGACACACGCGCAACGCGGACCTGA